>WRJU01000051.1 GCA_009778425.1 Pseudomonadota bacterium | reverse complement strand
TTATCCACATGGTTCTCCCTGTTCGTTCACTGATTTATCAAGATGAAGCCTGTTTCCGGTAGCCAGATGAAGTGGGAAATTTTTTGCCGAGCCGTGGATAACTACGGGGATGTTGGCGTGTGCTGGCGATTGGCGCGTGCGCTGGTGGCTGAACGTGGGGTCGATGTCCGGCTTTGGGTGGATGACTGGAAAACCCTCTCCAGGGTATGTCCCCAAGCTGTCAGTGATGGAGCCAGGGTTGCCGGGGTCGAACTGCGGCGCTGGGCGAATCCTTTCCCGATGGAAGAACCTGCCGATATAGTGATCGAGGCGTTTAGCTGCGATCTGCCGAAGGAACATGAACGGGCGATGGCGGCAAAAAAAAGGCCGCCAATATGGGTCAATCTCGAATACCTGTCCGCCGAGGAGTGGGTTCTTGGATGTCATGGATTGTCCTCGCCGCACCAGGAATGGCCTCTTACCAAGACCTTCCTCTTTCCGGGATTTCTGGAAGGTACAGGCGGCCTGATTCTGGAAGAAGGCCTCCTGTACCGGCGCGACCGGATGCTGGAGGCACAGAGCCGCGCCGATTGGCTGCGCGCATTTACACGAGAGCCGCTACGCGAAGACGCCCTGATGGTATCGCTTTTCGGCTATGAGCCTTTCGGGCTTGCGGAATTGTTGCGTTACTGGGAAGAGGGAGAACGTCCGATATTGCTGTTAGTGCCTGAAGGGCGCTCGCTGGTCAGGCTGGAAAGGGTGCTTGGTATAGCCTTGCCGCTTGGCGAGGAAGTCCGGCGCGGCGCGTTGAGCGTCGTTGCTCTGCCGTTCACAGATCAGGACGGTTTTGATGCGTTGCTGTGGCGTTGCGATCTCAACCTGGTGCGGGGGGAGGATTCCTTTGTGCGCGCGCAATGGGCGGCGCGGCCCTTCGTATGGAACATCTACCCGCAAAAGGACGGCGCGCATTTCGTCAAGCTCGATGCATTCCTTGCGCTGTACAGTGCCGGTTTGCGAACCGATGCCGCTGACGCGCTCATTGCGTTCTGGCGAGCCTGGAACGGACGCGGGGATACGGTAGCGGCCTGGCCCGCCTTCGTGCATGCCTTGCCTGAACTGGAAAACCATGCGCGCGGTTGGTGTGCCGCTCTGGCCGGGCGGCCCAGCCTTGTGACAACACTCTGGCAGTTTGTCGACACATCCTTTAAGAAACTGGATAAAATCCCGCCTCTCCAAAATTTTGATGGATTGGGCAACCCGCCCGATTAGGGACATCACAGCATGAAAACCGCGCAAGAACTCCGCTCCGGCAACGTCATCATGGTTGGCAACGATCCGTTGATCGTGCAGAAAGCCGAATACAACAAGTCAGGCCGCAACGCTGCCGTTGTGAAGATGAAGCTCAAAAACCTGCTGACCGGCACGCCGACGGAATCCGTGTACAAGGCCGACGACAAATTCGAGATTGTCGTTCTCGACCGTAGAGAAGTGAGTTATTCCTACTTCGCCGACCCAATGTATGTGTTCATGGATGCCGAATACAACCAGTACGAGGTTGAAGCGGAGAACATGACCGACGCCCTCAAGTACCTCGAAGATGGGTTGACCTGTGAAGTGGTGTTCTACAACGGCAAGGCCATTTCGGTGGAATTGCCCAACAGCGTCGTGCGCGAAGTCACCTACACCGAACCGGCGGTCAAGGGCGATACTTCCGGCAAGGTCATGAAACCGGCGCGGATCACCACCGGGTTTGAGTTGCAGGTTCCCGCCTTCGTCGAAATCGGCGACAAGATCGAGATCGACACCCGCACTGACGAATATCGCAACCGCGTGAAGTAAAAGATGTAGGGGGCGATGGCAATCGCCCCGCATTTTTCCCTCCAAGGAGGGATACCCCGAAGGAGTGGGGTGATTCCCCCCTGAGGGGAGTGGCGCGAAGCGCCAGGGTGGTCACGGGCGGATTGCCATCCGCTCCTACAGGAATCTGTCTCAAATTAGGTTTCCGCCCGCCATGTCCAACGACGACCCCTGCGCCACCCATATCCGCATCCACGGCGCGTGCCAGAATAATCTGCGCGACCTGTCGCTGGATTTGCCCCTGAACCGGCTTCTGGTCGTCACCGGCGTCTCCGGTTCCGGAAAATCCTCGCTGGTGTTCGATACCCTTTACGCCGAGGGGCAGCGCCGGTACGTCGAAACTTTTTCGCCCTACGCGCGCCAGTTCCTGGAGCGCATGGACAAGCCCCGCGTCGAGCGCATCGAAGGCGTGCCGCCCGCCATCGCCATCGACCAGTCCGGGCAGGTGCGGACTTCGCGTTCCACCGTGGGAACGATGACCGAACTGGCCGACTGCTTCAAGCTGCTCTATGCCCGCGACGCCCGCCTGCATTGCCGGGGTTGCGGCAAGCCGGTACGGCGCGACACCCCGGCGGGCATCGCAGCCGATCTCGCCGAACGCGCCGCCGGGGCGAACGATCCCCGGCTGGCAATCTGCTTCCCTCTCGCCGTCCCCGGAAATTTCACCGCCGAAGAAGTGACCGCGCTGCTTGCCGCCCAAGGCTATACCCGCGTCCATATGCGCCAGACGGGGTCAGGGGTGGACGTATTGCAGGTGGTGCAAGACCGTTTCCGGCTGACTTCTGCCGACTCTGGCCGCGTTGCCGAGGCTTTGGAAGCCGCCCTGCAACGCGGGCAAGGCCGGATAACGGTTTTTGCCGGGGAGGACGACGGCGGCGAGGCATGGCCCTATTCCACCGGGCTGCACTGCGCCGAATGCGACATTGCTTATAGCGACCCGACGCCGGGCCTCTTCTCGTTCAACTCCCCGATTGGCGCATGCGAAACCTGCCGGGGCTTCGGACGGGTGATCGGGGTGGATTTCAGCCTCGTCGTGCCGGATGAATCGAAAACCCTGGCCGAAGGCGCGGTCAAGCCCTGGCAGACGCAGAGTTTCCGCGAATGCCAGGACGACATGATGCGGATGGCCCCGAAATACGGCGTTGCCGCCGATATACCCTTCCGCGACCTGCCGTTAGAGCACCGCCGCTGGGTGCTCGAAGGCGACGAGAAATGGAAAAGCTGGTCTTCTTCCTGGCCGCGCTACTGGTACGGGGTGCGGCATTTCTTCGATTGGCTGGAAAGCAAGTCCTACAAGATGCACATCCGTGTGCTGCTGTCGCGCTACCGCAGCTACACTGAATGCCCTGCCTGCCACGGCGCGCGGCTCAAGCCCGACGCCCTGCTATGGCGGCTTCCATTCCCCTCCGACGGGGTGGTCGCGGCGGGGCTGGCCATCCACGAACTGATGGCGCTGCCGGTCACGAAGCTGCGCGAACGGTTTATGGGCTTGACCCTGCCCGCGCTGTCCGATGAAGCCGGTTCATTGATATTGAACGAAATCCGCAGCCGGCTCGATTACCTCGCCGATGTCGGCCT
>WRJU01000050.1 GCA_009778425.1 Pseudomonadota bacterium | reverse complement strand
GACTTCTCGACGATGCGGCGTATCGTCCGCAATCTGCTCAAGGAGTTGGGATATGCCAACGCGGACGAAGCCGAGGATGGCGCGGTGGCCTTGCAGAAACTGGAGACGATGCCGACGGAATTCGATTTCATCGTTTCCGACTGGAACATGCCCAACATGGACGGCCTCACGCTGTTGCAAAAAATTCGCAGTTCTCCGCAGCTCAAGCATTTGCCGGTTCTGATGATCACGGCGGAGGCCAAGAAGGAAAACATCATCGCCGCCGCGCAGGCCGGAGCAAGCGGGTACATCGTCAAGCCATTTACGGCAGCGACCCTGGCCGAAAAGCTGGAAAAAGTATTTGAAAAAATGAAACCAGCCTGACTCGCAGCCGACAAGAAACAACGAGAACCTAAAACGAACGGATTTCCGGCATAACGAACACAGCAGATGCAACGGGGGCTGAAGGTGGCTAAACGGAAGATCGACGAAACGGGAGACTCGGACGAACTCCAGTCCTTGTTTGACAACATCGCGGCGAGCGGAGGCGCTGAAGAGGCCGCACCCGCCGAAACGGTGCACGCGCCGGCCCCGGCACCGGCACCGGCACCGGCACCGGCACCGAAGGCTAACTCAGGCACGGGCGATGTGAACGACAACGACGAACTACAGGCGCTGTTCGACAACGAAGCAGGCAAGTACGCCTCACCGGGAATCAATGGCGCAGAAGATTTGGGTGATCGTGATTCCGTGATGTTCAACAGCATCGGCAAGATGACGCGCAAATTGCATGACATGCTGATCGAGCTTGGCCTGGACAACAAATTGCAGGAAGTCGCCGACTCGATGCCCGACACCCGCCAGCGTCTGACCTATGTCGTACAGATGACCGAACAGGCAGCCAGCAAAGTGCTCAACGCAACAGATGTCGCCAAGCCGCTGGCCGAAAAAATTCAGACGGAATCCGGAGCCTTGTTCGCGCGTTGGGGCAAATTGTTCAATAACCAGCTTTCGGTTGAAGAATTCAAGGCGCTGGCCAGGGAAACACATGTGTTTCTCGGTTCGGCTACCGAGATCGGCCAGGCGATAGATGCCCGGTTGCTCGAAATCATCATGGCTCAGGACTTTCAGGATTTGACCGGGCAGGTCATCAAAAAAGTCCTCGAAATGGCGCAGGAGCTTGAATCGCAACTGCTCGGCATTCTCATCGAGTCCGCGCCGGACGAGGTTTCCGAAAAGGCGGGCAGCCTGCTCAATGGGCCTGTCATCAACAGCGAAGGCCGCGATGATGTCGTGACCAGCCAGGGGCAGGTCGACGATCTGCTTGCGAGCCTGGGTTTTTAGATTGGGAGCGAATCATGAGTGATTTTGCCGGAATGGAAGACCTGTTGCAGGACTTCCTCACAGAAGCGCAAGACCTGCTATCGGATGTCGATAACAAACTGGTCGACCTCGAACGCAGCCCGAACGACCGGGGTTTGCTCAACGACATTTTTAGGGGTTTTCACACCATCAAGGGTGGCGCGGGTTTCCTGAATGCCGCCGAACTGGTGACGCTCTGCCATCTCACCGAGAGCCTGTTTGACAAATTGCGCAATGGCGAGCTTGCGGTGACTCCTGAAATCATGGATGTCATCCTGGCAGCAACCGCCGGGGTGCGCGACATGTTCAATCAGCTCTCGCAGAGTGTGCTGCCGGATCCGGCTGACCCCAATATCATCGCTTCGCTCAAGGCGGTTCAGAGCGGGGAAAAAGCGCCGCCCGCCGCACCGCCTGTCGTCCCGGCGTCCTCTGAAAAGACACAAAGCACCGCAGTGACCGTAGCAGAACAAGGCAAGGCCCCCAACTGGGACGAACTGCATGCCGCCGTCTCCGGCGCGCCGTCCCCCGCCTCTGCGCCTCAGCCCGAAACGCACCCCGCCGCAGGAACTTCCGTGGTTCCGGCAGCGCATGACTCAAATGCCGTCGTCGCCAGCACACCCAACCGGCGGGCGGGCGACGCTCCGGGAGCCAACGGGCCGAGCGGGCGGCGTACCGATGATCGCCAACGCGATACGTCGATCCGGGTCGATACCGCGCGCCTCGACCAGGTGCTCAATCTCTCAGGCGAAATCGGCCTGACCAAGAACCGCCTCAACGCGCTACGCAGCGACATCCTCAATGGCCGCAACGATACCGAGACATTGCACGCGCTCGATGTCGCGGTGAGCCAGCTTGACCTGCTGGTCTCCGACTTGCAGAACGCCGTCATGAAGACGCGCATGCAGCCCATTGGGCGGCTCTTCCAGAAATACCCGCGCATTGCCCGCGACCTCGCCCGTGGTCTGGGCAAGGATGTCGAATTGGTGCTGGTCGGTGAAGAAACCGAGATCGACAAGACGATGATTGAAGACTTGTCCGACCCGATCATCCACCTGATCCGCAACGCGGTCGACCACGGCGTCGAAAGCGCCGAAGAGCGCCGCATCGCAGGTAAATCGGAAAAGGCGGACGTGCGCCTGGAAGCGCGCCAGGAAGGCGACCATATCCTCATCCTCGTCGCCGACGACGGGCATGGCATGAACGCCGAAAAACTGCGCGCCAAGGCGGTCGAAAAGGGCCTCATCTCCGACGAAGAGGCCAATACGATGGACGAGCGGCAGAGCTTCAATCTGGTCTTCCTGCCGGGTTTCTCGCTGGCTCCCAAGGTTTCCGACGTTTCAGGCCGTGGCGTAGGCATGGACGTCGTGCGCACCAACATCCAGAAACTCAACGGAACCATCGACATCCATTCGGTACCGGGCAAGGGCACGACCTTCATCATCAGCCTGCCCCTGACTCTGGCCATCCTGCCAGTGCTGCTGGTCAAACTGGGGGATCAGCCGTTTGCCGTGCCTCTGGCGATGGTGCGCGAGATATTGCCCATCGACCCGGACGAAGTAAAGGAAGTCGCCGGTCGCGCCACGATGGTCGTGCGGGGCGAAGTTTTGCCCATCATGCCCTTGAACAAGTTGCTTGGATGGGAACAGGAAAATACGCCGGAATACGGTGTGCTGATGCAAATGGCCGAGCTTTCGTACATCCTCGCCATTGACACCTTCGCGGGGCGCGAAGACGCAGTCATCAAATCACTCGACGATTTCCGCCCGAAAGGCGTGGCGGGCGTCACCACGCTCTCGAACGGGCAGATCGTGCTGATCCTCGATATGAAGGAACTCCTTGGCGCAACGGGCGACCGTGGAGTACCGAGGAGTACGCTGATCAAAGCGCCGGAAAAGAAAAAAGCGCAGTCCAAATCGGAAGTATCGGAAGGTTGCCCTAATTGCGGGAAAAGCGAAGCCATCCAAGCCTAGAGCGTTTTCTGTTCAAGTGCGTACCCCCCTCTCCCCTTGTGGGAGAGGGGCAGGGGGAGAGGGGGCAGTGTCGCCTCCATCCCCCCCCCCCCCCCC
>WRJU01000049.1 GCA_009778425.1 Pseudomonadota bacterium | reverse complement strand
CCGAGGACGGCGATGGCGATCCAGAGCATCAGCAGGCCCATGACGACGGTGAGCGCCGGTTCGATGCTGGCTTCCAGGCGCTCGATGGCTTCACGGGCATCACGTTCGTAGAAGTAAACGAGCTGGCTGAGGGCGCTGTCGAGCCGCCCGGTTTGTTCGCCTATCCTCAGCATCCGGATGACGAGCCTGGGGAAAAGCCCGGTGGACTCGAATGCTCCGGCGATGCCTTGTCCGGCGGCAATGTGCGCGCCAGCGGTTTCGATGCCGTGGCGAATTGCCAGATTTGGCGTCGCGCGCGCGGTGCTGGCAATCGCGTCGATTACGGTAATGCCGCTGGCGTAGAGCATGGCGATCAGGCTGGCGGTGCGGGCCAATGCCAGCCGTTGCGTGATGGAGCCGACGAGCGGCAGCCGTAGCGCGAAGGCATGCAGGCGGCGGCGCAGGAGCGGGCGGCGCATCGCGATCATGGAAAGCGCGATGGGCGGGACGATGAACGCTGGCGGCAGCAGCCAGCCGTATTGCCTGAACCCGTTGGAAAGGCCGATCAACAGGCGTGTCGAGAGAGGCAAAACTTGCCCGTTGCCGCGAAACAGGGTGGTGACTTGCGGCACGACTTGCGTAAGTGCTACCACGATTGCTACGGAAAGGATGCTTCCGACGACGAGCGGGTAAATGGCGATTTTGCGGGCATTGGCCCTGAGTTCATCGGCGCGGGCGAGGTCTGCGGCGACCTGGCGCAGCACGGGGGCGAGTTCGCCGGTTTCTTCGCCTGCGCGCAACATACATCGGAACACTTCGTCGAAGACTTGCGGATGCTGGCTCATGGCGGAGGAAAGCGGCTGGCCGCGTTCGACTTCGGCGTACAGGTCGGAGGCGATGGATTTGATGCCGGGATGTTTCTGCCCATCGGCGAAGTCGGCAAGGGCATCGAGTATCGGGACGCCCGCGCCGAGCATTTGCTCAAGGTGAAAGCAGAAATGAATCAGTTCGCGCCGAGGGATGCGTGGCCGGCCTGTCAGCCATGACGGCAGGGCCGGTTTGATGCGTATCGGTTCCAGCCTGCGTTCGCGCAGGCGTGTTTCGAGTTCGGCAAGGTTTGCAGCTTCGATTTCGCCTTGCAGAATTTGCCCGTGCGCGTCGCAGGCGCGGTAACGGTAGCGCTTCATCGTGCTTCCTTTGCGCTTTGTACAGCGGTGGGCGTTGCCGGAGGCGCGAGCGGCCCCAGGACGCGGAAAACTTCTTCGGGCGAGGTAGAGCCTTCCAGCGCCTTGCGCCGCCCGTCGTCGCTGAGGCCGAGATGCCCTGCTTGCGCGTGGGCGGCGTGGGCGATTTCGGCGGGGGAAGCTCCGGTAGCGACGAGTTCATCGAGCGCCTCATCCATATTCAATACCTCGAAGACCGGCAACCGGCCACGATAGCCCCGTCCGGCGCAGGACGGGCAAGCGCCCGCGTGGGCGAGGATGAGGCCGTCGCGGTTTCCATCATCGGACAGGCCGAGGCGTTGGCATTCCACGGAGCTGGCCGGAGCCAGGTGGCGGCAATCCGGGCACAGGCGGCGCACGAGGCGCTGCGCGATGACGCCGCGCAGGTTGTCGGCCAGCAGTGCCGGACGGATGCCGAGATCGAGCAGGCGCGCGATGGAACCGATAGCGGAATTGGTGTGGAGGGTGGCGAAGACTCGATGCCCGGTCATTGCGGCGCGGATGGCCATTTCAGCCGTCTCGGGGTCGCGTATTTCGCCGACGAGGATGATGTCGGGGTCTTGCCGCAGCAAGGCGCGGATGCCGGTGGCGAAGCCGATTTTCGCCGCTTCGTTCACGGCGGTCTGACGGACGCGGGACATTGGGTATTCCACCGGGTCTTCCAGCGTCATGATGTTGACGGCCTCGTTATCGAGGTGGTCGAGCATGGCGTAGAGGGTGGTGGTCTTGCCGCTGCCGGTAGGGCCTGTGACGAGGATCAACCCTTCCGGGTAGGCCAACATGCGTTCGATGGCGGCGAGCCGTGCTGGGTCGAATCCGATTTCGTTCAGCGGGACGATGCCGCGTCGGTAGTCGAGGATACGCAGTACGATGTTTTCGCCGTGCAGCGTCGGCAGGGACGAGACGCGGAAGTCGACCGAACGTCCGGCAACGGTGATCGAAACCCGCCCGTCCTGCGGCGCGCGCGTCTCCGCGATATTGAGTCCGGCCATGACCTTGATCCGCACGGCCATGGCTGGCCAATGGTTGAGGTGCAGGGCGCGCGCCTGCTGGAGAATGCCGTCGATGCGGTAACGGATACGCAGAAAACCGCCTTCCGGCTCGAAGTGAATGTCCGAGGCCGCCGTCTTGACCGCGTCGACGAGCAGCGCGTCGACCAGCCGCGTGAGCGGATGCCCCGCTTCGTTCATGGCCGGGGCGCCGCTCGTTTCAAGCTCCTGGAGAATGTCGTCGATAGCAAGCCGGTAGCCGTAATGCCGGTCGATGGCTTCGCGGATTTCAGAGTCGGTGGCAAGCGTCGGTCGCATCCGCAGCCCTGTCCCGCAGTGCGCCGTCAGCGCATCGAGCGCGATGAGGTCTTGCGGGTTGACCATTGCCACGGTCAGGGTCGCTTCGGCTTCATCGAATGAGAGGGGCAGCATGGTATGGCGGCGGGCAAGCGCTTCGGGTACGAGCGCCAACGTTGCCGGGTCGATTACCGCTCCGCCGGCTCCGGTCAGTTCCACGGCCTGCCGCCCGAGCCGTTTTGATAGCGCGTCGCGCAGCATGGTTTCGGTGATGAAACCGAGTTCTACGCACAGCCGCCCAAGGGGTCGGGCGTTGTAAGTTTGCTCGCGCAGGGCGATACGCAACTGGTCGTCACCGATCAGACCAGCAGCGAGCAGGGTTTGGCCGATGGGCATGCCCGATGGTGTGGCAGCGGCAGAGGTTTGTGCTTGTAATCCGTTCATGGCGCATTAGGGCGAAGAAAAGAGGCGTCCGGCAGCATCATTCGCTCCGGCGCGTAATCGCCGTCGATGCCCGGATGCTGGATCAGGCGCGGGCGCAGGAAAATGACCAGTTCGGTACGCCGGACGCTGTTTTCGCGCCTCGTAAACAATTCGCCGAGCAGCGGTATCGCTCCAAGCAACGGGATGCGGCCTGTGTCGGTATCGAGCTTGTCTTCCATCAATCCGCCGAGGACGGCAATTTCACCGTTGGCGAGCCGGAGCACGGATTCCATCTCGCGTGTGCGGATTTGTGGCACACGGTTCGGGATGCTGCCGAGCGATGGGTTCGGGTCGTCCTTGAAACCCGAAATGCTGGAAATGGTGGGGCGGACAGCGAGAATGATTGCGCCGTCGCGCCCGATCTGCGGGGTGATTGCCATTACCAGCCCGACCGATACCGATTGCGGCTTGGTGGTGGC
>WRJU01000048.1 GCA_009778425.1 Pseudomonadota bacterium | reverse complement strand
GATACCACCGCCAGCAGCGTCATTCATACCGATTTCAGCCAGACCGGGTTGTCGATCGACACGAACGAAGGGGTCGACCCGGTGGCCGAAGCTGACGTCTATATGGCCTATGGTCGTGACAGTCAGGCCGAGGAAATCCTCAACGATGCGCTCAAATCCGATCCGAAACGCGGGGCGATTTACGTCAAGCTGCTTGAAATCTATGCCCAAAGGCAGGACTTGGCGCAGTTCGAGGCCACGGCTTCCGAACTCTTTTCCCGCACGGAAGGCCAAGGCAGGGATTGGGAAAAGGCGGTGCAAATGGGCCGTCGGCTCGATCCCTCCAATCCTTTCTATTCCGGCAAGCCAACCCGGCAGGGAGGCGGTGAGCTTTCGATGCTGCCAGGGCTTGAACCTGCCCTCGAAGAATCTTCCGGCCTGGATATGGGCACCCCCACGATAGGTTCCGGCATGGCTCTGTCCAGTCTGGATTTCGGAGCCTCGCCGACGACGGATGAGTCCTCAGCGGCGAATGACGGGCAACTGAAAGAAACTGCGGCGATGCAGGGTCAGATGGACGACATGCTATCGACGCAGGGGGCTGCCAGTGCCGCTCCGAGCGTACAGGCAAAACCCAAGCGGTCGAAATCCGCGCAAGCCGCCGCCGGTCCTGCTACGGAAGTCGATTTCCAGTTTGAACCGGCTGAAACTACGCCAAAGCTTGCAGGCAGCATCGACTTCGATCTCGGCAAGTCGAAGGCGGCTTCCGAGGCGGGCAAACAGCCCATTTCCGTCACTGTGTCCAGGCCGGCACCCGCTGCGGGTGTTGCTTCCAGACAGCCAGCAGGCGTTTCTTCCAAGAAAGTCGATAGCAGACCTGCCTCGCCCAAGACAGCGGGCGATCTGGCCGAGCCGTTTGATTTTGATTTGTCCGCGCAAGACCGGAAGACTCCCGGCGACATGAGCGGGACGGTTGTGTTGCCATCTGCGCTGGGCGGCAATGAGCAGGGCGATGACGTGACGCTGGACCTCGAAAAAACCAATTTCGATCCGGACGCGCTCGATTTCGACCTCGACCTCGATCTCAAGCAGGACGCTGCCAGGGGCTCATCCTCTCCCAAGGCCGGGGACACTCGCGCGCCTGCGGCCAACGGTCTGACCGATACGGTGGATGCGGGAGAAATCGACACCAAGCTCGAACTGGCGCTGGCCTATGGGGATATGGGCGATACCGAAGGCGCGTTGGAACTGCTCAAGGAGGTTGTCGCCCAAGGCAATGCCGCACAGAAGGCTGAAGCCAAGGCATTGATTGCCAAGCTGGGCTGATTCGGCTATTCCAGTTTGCCGCCGCCGGGTTTGTCCTGCGGCGGCGTTCTCTTTATGCATGCTGGCGCGATCCTTTTCCTGTGGGCGGCTGTGGCGGTCTTGATGCAGCGGGCTGAAGGCTGGAGCCTTGTCGCGTTGTCCGTTGCGAGCTTGGCCGTGGCGTTCGGTTGCGCGCGTACCCAGTGTGTGCGGCTGCTTGCCAGGATTCGCGTTCTTTTGCTGGCGATTCTGGTGCTGTTCGCCTGGTTCACGCCTGGGGAGGCGGTTTTCATGGATTGGCCGCGCCTGGGACCCAGCCGGGAGGGTTTGTCGCTTGCGCTTACGCATGGCTGCCGTTTGGCGGCGCTGGTGTGCTGGGTGGCGGCTCTCCTCGGGCGCATGTCGGCAGAGCGGCTTGTGAGCGGCCTTTACGCGCTTGCCCGCCCGTGCGGGGCATTCGGCCTGTCGGCGGAACGGTTCGCCTTGCGCCTGCTCCTCGTGCTGCGTTACGCCAGCGCTGCGCAGCGTGGCGAGCGGCCTTGGCAGGATTGGAAAGGCTGGCTGAATCCGCCTACCGCTGGAGCCTGTGGCGAGGTCGTGCGATTGACGCGAGAACGTTTGGGCTTCAGGGACATTGTCTTGCTGGCCGTAGCGTGTATTTTTCTGGCGCTCTGGTGGCTACGATGAGAATCGCGCTTGGCATCGAGTACGCGGGGGATGCCTTCGAGGGCTGGCAAAGCCAGCCGCACGGGCGCACGGTGCAGGATGCCGTTGAACGCGCACTTGGAATCATCGCCGGTGAGCCCGTCAGGCTGCATGCTGCCGGGCGTACCGATACCGGTGTGCATGCGACCGCCCAGGTTGCGCATTTCGATACCGGGGCGCGCCGTCCCGTGACAGCATGGGTTCGGGGAGCCAATGCCTGGCTGCCGTCGGGCGTGGCGATTCGATGGGCGGTGGAAGTCGATGAGGGCTTTCATGCCCGCTACCTTGCCCGTGAGCGTAGTTACCGCTATCTGCTCTTTGATGCACCGGTGCGGCCAGCGGTATTGGCCGGACGGGTGGGCTGGTTCCATCTGCCGCTCGATGTGGAAAAAATGGTGGTCGCCGCCATGCAGTTGTGCGGCGAGCACGATTTTTCTTCCTTTCGCGCTGCGTCCTGCCAGGCCAAAACCCCTGTAAGAATCATGTCCAAGGCTCATGTGGCGCGTGAAGGCGGTATCATCGCGCTCGATTTCAGCGCCAATGGTTTTTTGCATCACATGGTGCGCAATATCGTCGGTGCGCTGGTGGTCGTCGGCAAGGGCGAACAGCCGCCGCAATGGCTCGGCGAACTGCTGGCGTGCCGCGAGCGGGCGAAGGGCGCTCCGACTTTTGCTCCAGACGGGCTTTACCTCTGCGGGGTGTCGTATCCCCCGCACTGGCTGTTGCCGGAAGGCGGGCAATTTATGACAAAACCTCATTTTGCAGTGATCTGAATGTTGCGTACCCGGATAAAAATTTGCGGCTTCACCCGGCCACAGGATGTCCTCGCGGCGGTCGATGCGGGGGTCGATGCGGTCGGCTTCGTGTTCTACCCGCCCAGCCCGCGCAATGTTTCGTTCGAGCAGGCCGCCGCGCTGGCGGGTTTGTTGCCGCCTTTTGTCGCGACGGTGGGCTTGTTTGTCGATCCAGAGGCTGAATTCGTGGTCGAGGCATTGCGCAGCGTGCCTCTGCAATGGCTTCAGTTTCATGGCGATGAGAGCGATGCGCGATGCGCAGCCTTGTCCGCGATTCCCGGCACGGATCGCCGTTTGCCCTGGATCAAGGCAGTTCGGATGCGTCCCGGAGTTGATCTGCTAGAATCCTCTGCTTCTCATCCCGGTGCCCGTGGTTTGTTGCTCGACGCTTTCGTCGAAGGATATGGCGGTAGCGGCAAGACCTTCGACTGGTCGTTGGTTCCCTTGAGGGTGGGGCGTCCGCTGGTGCTCTCCGGAGGGCTCGACCCCGGCAACGTGGGCGAAGCCATCCATAGGTTGCGCCCTTGGGCGGTCGACGTGTCGAGTGGGGTAGAAGTGGCAAAAGGAATCAAGGACGCAGCGAAAATCGC
>WRJU01000047.1 GCA_009778425.1 Pseudomonadota bacterium | reverse complement strand
AAAAAAAGTTCACATATGAGTTTAACTCACACAACGCCAGTACCCATTGACGGGTGTTTTCCGATTAATTCCATCAGTAAAACGAACTTCTCAACTCATTGAGTACCCGCCTAGACTGCAAGGGTTGGCCGCCGAGGTGATGATGGATGAGGGCGCGCAGTAGATGCCCGGCTTCACGCAGGGTCTCGGCGCGGCTGAAATCGTTTGCGGCCAGGTCGAGAAGGGTTTGACCGTCGACACGCACACCGTCCGTGGCTTCCTGCGCGGCTTCCGAGGCACAGAGCCACGGGCCGCGCTCGATGATGTAGAGGTAGGGCTCGCCGGGTTGGAATGGCTGTCCGCTGCCGTCGGAGTCGAGCATTACGCCATAGCCCAGTTCACGCAACAGCGCCAGTTCAAAGCGGCGCAGCACCAGCGGCAGGTTTCCACCTTTCCCCATCGCGCCAATAGCCGATTCATAGGCATCGAAGAGCGCCGGGTGCGGGTCTTCGCGCGCGGTCAGTTTCAAAAGCAGTTCGTTGAGGTAGTAGGCGCAAAGCAATGCGCGGCCCGACAGCCGCGCCTGCGCGCCACGCCATTCGCCGCGCACCAGGGTTTTGACTTCGCCGCCGCCCGAAAAATCGAGCAAGAGCAACTGAAACGCCATCAGTACACCGCGCATTTCCGACATGGGGCGGCGAGCGCCCTTGGCAACCAGGGCGATACGCCCATGATCGCGCGTAAAGACTTCGACGATCAGGCTGGTTTCGCGCCACGGAAAGGTATGCAGTACCCAGGCCGGTTGCTGCGCGACGCGCTGCTTCAGGCTCACTCGTACCCCAGGCTTTTGAGCGCGCGTTCGTTGTCGGCCCAGCCGCTCCTGACCTTGACCCAGGTTTCGAGAAAGACTTTGCCGTCGAACAGTTTTTCCATCTCGATGCGCGCCTGGCTCGCAACCCGTTTCAACTTCTCGCCCCCCTTGCCGATGACGATGCCCTTGTGCGCGGGTTTATCGACGATCACAGCAGCATAAATGCGGCGCAATGAGCCTTCGGTCTCGAACTTTTCGATCTCGACCGTCAGCCCATAAGGCAATTCGTCGCCAAGGAACCGGAAAAGTTTCTCGCGCAGGAATTCAGCGGCGAAAAACCGCTCATTCCGGTCGGTAATTTCGTCCGCGCCGTAGATCGGGTCGCCTTCCGGCAAGAGCGGCGCTGCCGCCTCAACCAAGGCATCGCAATGTCGGCCATGCTCCGCCGAAACCGGGACGATTTCCGCGAATTCGCGCAAACCCCGCATCTGATCGATGAAAGGCAGCAGACGGCTTTTGTCGTCGAGCCGGTCGATCTTGTTGATGACCAGCACTACACGGGCTTCAAATGGTATCGCGTCGAGTGCCGCGCGATCCTCATCATTGAACCGCCCAGCCTCGATCACGAAAAAAACCAGGTCGACCCCGGCCAGCGCTTGGGAAACTGCGCGATTCATCGCGCGGTTGAGCGCATTGCCCCGCCGTGTCTGAAAACCAGGCGTATCGACGAATACGAACTGGACATTCCCGGCGCTCAGGATGCCCGTCACCCGATGGCGGGTCGTCTGCGCCTTGCTCGATACGATGCTGATCTTTTGCCCGATCAGCCGGTTGAGCAATGTCGACTTACCGACATTCGGACGCCCTACGATGGCCACGAATCCGGCGCGGCGGGTCGTCTCTTCGGAGCCGGAAGCAAAATCACCCATACTGTTCACTTCTTAACTGTGCAAGCGCCAGCTCCGCCGAGTGTTGTTCCGCTGCACGTCGGCTGCTGCCACGGCCAACGGTGCGCAAGGAAAATTTCGGCACTTCGCAAGCCACTTCAAACTCCTGCGCATGCGCCTCGCCCAGTACACGGATCATGGAGTACGTCGGCAAGGCTATCTTGCGGCCCTGCAACCATTCCTGGAGAGCCGTCTTGGGGTCTTTGCCCGACGCGGCAGGATCGACATTCGCCAGCAGCAGCCCGAACAGGCGGTCGACCAGCGCGCGCGCCGACTCGAAACCGGCATCGAGGCAAACCGCCGCGATGAGGGCTTCCAGCGCGTCGGCCAGAATGGAAGGGCGGCGAAAACCGCCGGAGCGCAATTCGCCTTCTCCCATACGCAGGCAAGAGCCAAGATCGAGACCGACGGCCACGCGGGCAAGCGCGTCCTGGCACACCAGCGAGGCGCGTACCCTGGACAGCTCCCCCTCCTGCAAGCCGGGAAAACGTTTGAACAGCGCCATCGACATCGCGCAGTTGAGTACGCTGTCACCGAGGAACTCGAACCGCTCATTGTTGGGCTGCCCGAAACTGCGGTGGGTCAGCGCCTGCACAAGCAGGGACGAATCGGCAAAGACATGGCCGATGCTACGTTGCAAACGGTCGGTAAATTCCGTCATTTACGGCTGTGCTGGCTTGAAACCTTGAAATCGAACGAGAGGCTGACATTACTGACGAGCGGGGCCTTGCGCGTGTATTCGGCCTCGACCACGACCTTGCCGCCCTGCTTGCGGAAAACGAGCTCACTCGGCTTGATCGTCCCGTCGATGCTGTCGATGTTGGCGCGGCGTTCATAGCTTTGCCGCATCTCGGATTCGGACGCGCCATTATTGCCTTCGTCAGCCAGCAGCCCAACGATGCGCTGGAGCGCAAAATACTCCCTGTACGGCCCGACCATCCTGAAGCCGACCAGCAGCGCGCCCGCAAGCAGGAGCCCCACGAAAATCATGCCTATCAGGCTGATGCCACGCTGACGGAATCTCATTGCGCCCTCCCCACATCAATATCACCGGAAGCTGCCAATGCGCCCCGGATTGTTGAAATTGAGCCAGATGAAGAATGCCCGCCCGACGATGTTCTCGTCCGGGACGAACCCCCACACCCGGCTGTCGGCACTATTGTCACGATTGTCGCCCATGACCCAATAATGCCCTGCGGGGACGATACAACTGAAGCCGCTTTCGGTATAAGTGCAATTTTCCCGGAATGGATAATTCATCGCGTCGGGCACGAAAGCGGGCGCTTGCCGCTCAATCAGGATGTCGTGTTCAATCCCGCCGAGCTTTTCGGTGTATTTCGGTGAATGGTAAAGGCGGTCGACATGAAGGTATTTACCGGACTCCGCCATCTCCACCTTCTCGCCGTTGATCGTCAGGCTTTTTTCGGTGTATTCGACCTTATCGCCCGGCAGCCCCACCACCCGCTTGATATAGTTCTTCGACGGGTCGGGGGGGTAGCGGAAAACCATGACTTCGCCGCGTTTCGGCGCATTGACGTCGATGATCTTGGTGTTGATGACCGGCAGCCGGATGCCATAGGTAAATTTATTGACCGCGATGAAATCGCCTTCCAG
>WRJU01000046.1 GCA_009778425.1 Pseudomonadota bacterium | reverse complement strand
TTTCGGAGAAAACGTTTCCACCACACAGGCGCTGGAACTCGCGCGCGACACCCGTTCCGAAACCATCGCAGCCGCGCGCGATTGCGTGGCGCTGATCGACGAGACGCGCGCGCTGGAAAAGGCCGCAAAGGATTTTCGCCTCGCCTTCGGCCTGGAACCGGTCAAACTCTCGGCGGCGCAGGCTGCGCAACGGGAAGCCTTTGCGCCGCAACTCACAGCGTTTATCGGGACGCTCGCGCGGCTCGGTGTCCTGTTGGAGACTCAGGCCGAGCGTTCCGAAGGGTTGGCGAATTGCCTGCGACGCACACGGGAACTGGCAGCGCAACTCGAACGTTGGCGCAATCCCAATGACGCGGAAGACACGGTCCGGTGGGTCGAAGTCTTCACGCATGTCGTGACTCTCAACGCCACTCCGCTCGACGTGGCAAGCCTCTTCCGGCGGCAACTCGACGGCGGCCCCCCTCGCGCGTGGATTTTCACTTCCGCCACGCTTGCCATCGGCACAGACCTCAGCCATTACTGTCGGGAAATCGGCCTCACCGGGCTGGAGCCTTCACCGTTGACAAATGTATGGGGCAGCCCTTTCGATTATGGTGAGCAGGCATTGCTCTACGCCCCCACCGGCATGCCCAATCCCAATTCCCCCCTGTATGCCGAGGCCGTGACGCAGGCTGCCTTGCCGCTCATCCGCGCTGCGCGCGGACGCGCTTTCGTGCTCTGCACTTCGCTCAAAGCGATGCGCCGCATTCACGAACTGCTGGCCGAGGAACTGCGGCAAAACGGAAATCGAAACGAAGATGAGGAGCCGCTGCCCCTGCTGCTGCAAGGCGAAGGCTCGCGCACTGAACTGCTGGAACGCTTCCGCCGCCTCGGCAATGCCGTACTGGTGGCGAGCCAGAGCTTTTGGGAAGGCGTCGACGTGCCGGGCGATGCGCTCTCGCTCATCATCATCGACAAACTCCCATTCGCCCCGCCAGACGACCCCGTGTTCGCCGCTCGCGTCGAGCAGATGGAAAAACAGGGCATCAACCCCTTTGTCCATCACCAGTTGCCGCGCGCCGTCATCAGCATGAAACAGGGCGCGGGGCGGCTCATCCGCAGCGAGCGCGACCGTGGGCTTTTGTGCGTCTGCGACCCGCGCATGATAGGCAAATCCTACGGCAAGGCCGTCTGGCGCAGCCTGCCTCCCATGCGCCGCACCCGCGAGGAAAGCGTCGCAGTGGCTTTTTTGGAGGCGCTTACAAAGTGACTTCTGCTGCGAGCGCCGCCCACGGCGCGCAAAGCTTGCCGCCTTCGCGCACGACAAGGCCAGCCGATTCGAGTGTTGCCACATCCTCATGCACACGCTTGTAATCGCGCCCGAGCGCCAATGCCAGCGCCTTGATGCTGGTTGCCTCTTCCCTGTGCAGGTGGCGCAACAGTTCAAGGCGCTTGGGCGACAACGCCGACATCATCTCTTCCAAAGAAAGGAACGTGATGTGGCGTTCCTCAAAGTTCTCTCCAGAACTTGCGCGCCCGAAAGCTTCCGCAAAACGCCGCCCCATGTCGCGCGCGCCGCCTACATGTACCGTCATTTTGCTCATTTTTCACCCCTTTCGCGTTCAACGTCATCAATAAAGTCCGCTACCAACCGTTCAGCCGTCGAGAACGTGTAAGGCTCTTCCTGTCCATGGCAATGCCGGTGATCTCCCTTGCCGCGCTCGTTGTCGTAACCGATGATGCGCTCTCCGCTGAAACCGTAAAACAGGCTGTATTTCAGACCGTGCGGTCTTTCCTCGTTTCGTTCCGGCAATTTCCAGATACGCATTTCGAGGATTGCCCCGTCCGGGTACTCCATCCGGTCTTCAAACACGAGCGTCGCTTTCTTTGTCATTGTATGGCGGATGATGCCATATTCACAGAATGGCGTCAATCGCCATTTCCTGGAACAGATCAAAAAGTTGGGTTCCCAAGAAAAGGCCAGATGCCCGAAGGCATCTGGCCTTTTTCATGACTACGAATGTTGTGGTAAATCAGCCTTAGATTACATTGAACCTCCGGCGGCGCGCGATCATTCCGACAACACCCAGGCCCGCGAGCAGCATCGCGTATTCGGTGGGTTCAGGAACCGCTGCTGCCGACATGGTGATGGCGTAGTTACTCGCGCCGAAAAACGATACGCTGGCGGCAACGCCGGAGATCACGAGCGTGTAATCGCTTACAGCCGGATTAAAGATAAATTCACCGGCCAAGGTGCCGTCGGGCTGTAGCTGAAATTCGCCTATGGACGTCAGCCCATACATATTGGGGAACGAGACCTTCAATACGTCTGCCTCCCAAAGAGGCGAAAAGTTGTTTTTATAGGTGCCTTCATACACGGTAAATGTCAGGCTATCACCGTTGGAAGCGAAAGTAAGGGGGGGGAGGGTAGATGTAAGAGTGAGGGTGGCACCGTGGACACCGGGGTCAACCGAGAAGGTGTACCAGTCCAGAATATTTGTAGAGGCGCTGACAAGGGGCGACGAGAAAACACTGAAAGCGTTCCCGTCTGTCAAGACGTTATCAGAAGTAAGTGTTCCCAACGACCCTTCGTACCAAGCCTGCGCGCTGGCGATACAGCCAATACCCAGAACGGCGGCGGCGACAGTTTTCTTAAGCTTGAACATACAAACGCTCCTTTCAAAAGGATGTCTTCGTCGAAATGGCACCGTAAGCTGTTACGGTAAACCAGTAAGTAGAATACGCAGGTTTTTTGCCTTCCTTGGTCATATTTATTCCTTCTCGTGACATCGTGCACATGCCAGTACGTGCCGGAATCCAACTGTTATGGGTATCTCTTTGATGAACAAGCTTGTTTTCCGGGGACGGTGTGTGTATACGGCCACAGTTGCATTGCCGGGATATAAGAAGCAAACATACTATTTCAGGATGTACGATGATTAAATATACTATTTGAATAAAAATATAAGGTAGATGTCGATAATTTTTACACTCTGACAGGCTTGCGGTTGCGACCGCACAGCTCAGCCTTTAACATCTTGAAGATTTATCCTCCTATCCATATTGAGACCATCACCATGTTTGAATCTGCGGAACTCGGACATACGATCGACAAGAAAACTTTCCGGGCGGAGGTTCAGAAGCTGCGGGAAGCCTTGTTGGAGGCGCAGTTCGAGTTGCGGGAGAGAGGAAAATTCCAGGTGCTCGTGCTCATCAGCGGCGGAGATGGCGCAGGCAAGGGGGAAACGATCAACGACCTCTACAGTTGGATGGACCCGCGCTATCTCTCCGCCCGCGCTTTCTCCATGCCTACCGAAGAAGAACTGGC
>WRJU01000045.1 GCA_009778425.1 Pseudomonadota bacterium | reverse complement strand
TTGATGCGCCGGATCGAACAGCGGGCGCGGCGCGATGGGCTGGAGCGTTTGTTTGTGCTCACTACGCGCACGGCGCACTGGTTCCGGGAACGCGGTTTCAAGGAAATCGACCCGGAGACGCTGCCGGCTCAGAAACGCGAGCTTTATAACCTTCAGCGGCGATCCAAGGTGTTCGTCAAATCGTTATAAGCGGCTAGAATAGGCAGTTGTGGTTCCAACATGAGAGAGAGGATAGGATAATGACGCGCATGGTCAGTTGCGTGAAGCTGGGGCGTGAAGCCGAAGGGCTGGAGCGCCCGCCGGTGCCGGGTGAGTTGGGCAAGCGGATTTTCGAGAGTGTTTCCAAGGAGGCATGGCAGCAGTGGGTCAGGTATCAGACCATGCTGATCAACGAAAATCGCTTGAATTTGATGGATCCTCGGGCGCGTAAATATCTGGGAGAGCAGATGGAGAAACATTTCTTTTCTGGCGGGGCTGATCAGGTTTCTGGCTTCGTACCCTCGGCGCAGTGATGTCTCTTTTTCTGGCTTTTCTTTCCCTGGTGGCGGTGCTGTCGCTGGAGCAGCTTCGCCCCTTGCCGGTGACGCGGGTGGTGCTAGCCCCCCTTCGCAAGCTCACGGCAGGGCTGGTGAAGCGTTTCGATGCCGGGCACAGGCATCATGAACAGTGGGTTTGGGGGCTGCTGGTGCTTGGAGGCACGGCGTTGTGCGCGCTCATTACTTGCTCGTTGCCGACAGTTCCCGCTTTGCTCTTCACCATTGTGGTGCTTTATCTCTGTTTGGGTTTTCGTCACGAGAGCCATTATTTTACTGACATTCATTTTGCCTTGCGCGCGGGGGAAATCGAGCGCGCGCGCGCCTTGCTGGGCGAGTGGAGGGGAGGTCAGTATGACGGGGCGAGTTCCGGCGCAATCGCGCGGCTCACCATCGAGCAGGCACTGGTCGGGGCGCACCGCAACGTGTTCGGGATGGCATTCTGGTTCCTGATCCTTGGCCCTTGCGGAGCGGTGATGTACCGGCTGACAAGGTTCCTTCATGATGAGTGGTGGAATGCGGAGCCGGTGTGCAGCACCAACCCCGAACCTGTGCTTGGGGCAGAGGCGGCTCCCGCGCATGTGGCATATGATGTGGGCTGTAGGCAGTACGGAGAGTTTGCGCGCCATGCTTTTTTAATTCTCGACTGGCTGCCTTCGAGGATGACGGCGATTTTTTTCGCTATCGGGGGGAATTTTGAGGATGCAGTGTTTTGCTGGCGCGCGCAGGCGGTGTTATGGCCGGATCGTGCCAGTGCAATTTTGGTAACGAGCGGTGCCGGCGCGCTCGGGGTGCGGCTTGGAGAGTCGGATTCCGATGAGGGCGAGGCAGCGGGGGGCGCGGAAATCGGCGTCGGCGAGAAGGCTGGCGTTGATGATTTGCAAGCTACGGTTGGGCTCGTCTGGCGAGCGCTGATCGTAGGTCTGATGTTGCTGGCCCTGACGGCGATTGCTGTCTGGGTAGGTGGCTAATTTTGAGGAGAGGAGAAATCTGATGGCTGATCGTGAAGTCGTTGTACTGAGTGCCGCGCGTTCTGCGGTAGGTGGGTTCGGTGGTTCTTTGAAAGACCTGGAACCTGCAGAACTGGGTGGTTTGGTCATCAAGGAAACCATTGCCCGTTCTGGCGTCGACCCGAATGAAATTTTGTTTGCTGCGCTGGGGAACATCATCCCGACGGATTCCCGTTATCCGTATGTGGCGCGCGTGGCCACCATCCAGGGCGGGATGCCGATGAATTCCGTTGCTTTCGCGGTCAATCGCTTATGCGGTTCAGCGATGCAGGCGGTTATTTCTTCGGCCCAGGCGATCATGCTCGGGGATGCGGACTACGCGCTTGCGGGCGGGGTGGATGTGATGACGCGCGGCGTCTACATGATGCCGGCCTTACGTTTTGGTGCGCGCATGGGCGACACATCGGCGTTCGATTCGATGGTCTCCGTGATTACCGATCCGTTCGGTGTCGGCCACATGGGCATCACCGCTGAAAATCTTGCGGTCAAGCACGGCATCACCCGTGAGCAGCAGGATGCTTTCGCGGCGGAATCGCATAAGCGCGCGGCGGCTGCGCTGGCCGCCGGTTATTTCAAGGGCCAGATCGTGCCGATTACCTTGAAGACCCGCAAGGGCGAGGTTGTGTTCGACACCGATGAGCATGTGAAGCCGGATACGACAGCGGAAGGCCTCGCGAAGATGAAGCCCGCCTTCAAGAAGGACGGCACGGTGACGGCGGGGAACGCTTCGGGGATCAATGACGCTGCCGCTTTCCTGGTGCTGGCCGATGCCGCGAAGGCTGCCGCAGCCGGTTATAAGCCGATGGCCCGGCTGGTCTCCTACGCGATTGCGGGGGTTCCGAACGACATCATGGGTGAAGGCCCGATCCCGGCGACACAGCTTGCGCTCAAGCGTGCCGGACTGACGCTGGATCAGATGGACGTGATCGAATCCAATGAGGCTTTTGCGGCGCAAGCTTTGGCTGTGACGAAGGTGTTGGGGCTCGATTCAGCCAAGACCAATCCGAACGGCGGCGCGATTGGCCTCGGCCATCCGGTGAGTGCCACAGGTAGCGTCATCGTCACCAAACTGCTGCACGAAATGCAGCGTCGCAATGCCCGTTATGGCCTGGCGACGATGTGTATCGGCGGTGGTCAGGGGATTGCTACAATCTACGAACGGCTCTGATTTTTCGTTCGGGCGAAAAAAAACGGCATCTTCGGATGCCGTTTTTCTTCTCTTGCCGCCGCTTTTGGCTGTCAGGCCAAAATCATGCGGTATCCGGCTCCCTTTCCCTGCCCGATGGCCGGGCGGGGAATCCGGGAGGGGAACTTACTCAGGCAGACTTCTTCGAGCCGGCCTTGGTGGTGGTGGTGACAGCCTTGACTGTGGCGTTGGTGGCCGCAGCAACGTTGGCTTCAGCGATTTCGGTCGCTTGCTTGACGGCCTTGGAGAAGTTGTCGTAGGCGCTGTTGGCGGCGGCAATGGCCGACTTCACGGCAGCGACGGCAACGTCGGAACCCGCCGGGGCGGATTTGGCGGCTCTGTCGAGCACGGTGGAAACGTTCTTGTTCAGCTCGGCAAGTTGGTTTTCGAGCACTTTCGCCAGTTCTTCCTGGCCTTGCGAGGCGATTTCATAAACGCTGCGGGCGTAAGCGACAGACTTTTCCAGCATGGGCTGGATCAGCGAGGCTTGCAGGGAAACCAGCTCTTGCACGTCCTTGGTGCCCAGCAGCGCCTTGGTGTTGGAGACGCT
>WRJU01000044.1 GCA_009778425.1 Pseudomonadota bacterium | reverse complement strand
ATGATCTTCATCACGGGCCGCACCAAGCGTTCCATCGAAGACCACTTCGACAAAGCCTACGAACTCGAAACCGAACTGGAAACGCGCGGCAAACAGGAATTGCTCGAAATCGTCCGCCGCACCGTGCCGAAGGGCGTTAACTGCATCTACATCCGCCAGTCCGAAGCCCTTGGGCTGGGGCATGCCGTCCTTTGCGCGAGCCGCGTGGTGAGCGCGGACGAAGCGTTTGCCGTGCTGCTGGCCGATGACCTGCTCGACAACGACGGCGCTTCGTCTGTTACAAAACAGATGGCCGAAGTTTACGGCTACCACCGCTGTTCGGTGTTGGGCACTATGAACGTCCCACGCGAAGACACCCGCCAGTACGGCATCGTCAGCACCGAACGGCAGGAAGGGAAAATCCAGCGCATTACCGGCATCGTTGAAAAACCCTCCCCCGAAAAGGCCCCGAGCACACAGGCCGTCGTCGGGCGCTACATCCTGACCGCGCGCGTCTTCGACCACCTGCGCGCCCTCAAACCCGGCGCGGGGGGCGAATTGCAACTCACCGACGCCATTGCCGCGCTGCTCAAAGAAGAGGCTGTCCTGGCCTACCTGTTCGACGGCACGCGCTACGACTGCGGCTCCAAGCTCGGCTATCTCAAGGCCACTGTCGAACTGGGCTTGCGGCATCCGGAAATTGGCGTGGGGTTCAGGGATTACCTCGATAGCAAATCATGGCTGTCGAAGTCTTCTTCATCCTGATTCTTTCCATGCCCACAGTGTGTCAGAATCCGGAAAGTGTAGATCGGGTGGATTGAAGCGGGGGAACTCATGAACGTTGGGCAAAAAGAGAAAATTATCGGCGCGCTTGTCGCGGTGGCGGTGATATTGATCGGCGGCAGTTATTGGAACGGAAGCAGGATTGAGCAAAGATTCAGGGAAAATGTGGAATGGGCGTCCAACTATGGCGCTACGGTGAGCGTGGTCGATTATCAGCGCGGCATCTTCAGCGCCTCGGCGCGCACTGACTGGGTTTTCCAGATGCCTTCCGGGGAAGAAGGCTCCACGGCCACGGTTCCGGTTACAGTACCTGTCATTCACAGTATCCAACACGGGCCTTTGCCGGTTCTGGCCGCTGCTGCGCGCATCCACTCCGAGGCGCAACTGACGGAAGACAATACCGAGTACCTCAATGAGTTTTTCGCTGGCGATCTGCCCCCTGTGTTGGATGCCGTGATCGGTTGGATGGGAGGGCTGAATTTACATTTCGTTTCGCCAAAATCTGAAACAACTGTCGAAAATATTACGTTTGAGAGCGACGGGAATCTCGTCGAAGGGCTCAAGCGTGTTTATGCCGGTACGGCAAGCGTCATGCTGGACAAGCTTCATTTCCTGGGAAAGAGCGATAACGGTGCGATGCGTAGAGTTGAAATCAAAAACCTTCGCGTCACGGCCAACGCATCCGTGAAAGATGGGGCATTGGGGTCGGGGACGGTGAAGCTCGATGCCGACAAGCTTATCGTGGAAGGGGAAAAGAAAGAGATCGTCGATAATCTCAAGCTGGCGTTTTTGTTGGAAAACCTTGATGTCAAGGCACTTGACGCCCTCTTGCAAGACACCTCGGACGGCGAGGAAAACCAGGAACAGACCGTGATGCTGTTATTGCAGCATAAACCGGCTTTTGCCATCGAGGAGGTACGCGCGCGCTGGCCGGAAGGCATGGTAACCGGAAGTTTCCGCATTGCTTACGAGGGCGATGGCAATCTCAACCCCGATGCCCCGCCAATGGTCAGTCTGTCCTCCGATTTGCAAATGACGCTGCCACGTGCGCTGGTGCTCCGCCACATGAGTTCGCAAGCGTCCGAGGAAATAACCGATACGCTCGAAGGGGGCGAAGAGAACGAAGTCAACGTCGAGAAAGAAACGAAAGAACAAGTCGGCAAACAGATGGCCGCGATGCTCCATGACGGCATCTTCGTGGAAAAAGGGGACACCTTGAGCGTGGACGCGCACCTTCGCAACGGCGAACTGAATCTCAACGGCAAGCCGCAGCCGCTCGGAGTCCTGTTTGAATTGATACCGCCGATCTTCTGAGCCTGGGTTATCGGGCGGCAGCCGGTTCGGCGTTCTGTTCCATCATGGGTGCTTCGCGCCATACTCAGGCAAACAAGCGCGCAATGCCCTCCAGCCCGACGTGATCGAGGCAGCAATCGGCAACCTCGCGTAGCGCGGGTTTGGGGCGGTAGGCGACGCCAAAACCGGCGGCGCGGAACATGGGGATGTCGTTGGCCCCATCGCCGCAACAGAGGACCTGCTCCGGGGCGAGGCCGAGGGCGTCGCGGGTAGCGGTGAGGCGGTCGGCTTTGGCTTGGGCGTCGATCATGGAGCCAATCACGCGCCCGGTGAGGCGGCCATCGGCAACTTCCAGTTCATTGGCCCAGGCGTAGTCGAAACCGAGTTCCCGGCGCATGTGGTCGGTGAAATAGGCGAAGCCGCCGGAGACGAGCGCGGTGCGCACACCGGCGGCCTTGAGGCTGGCCATGAGGGCTTCGGCTCCGGGGTTGAGCCGCAGGCGCTTGGCGTAGACCTTGGCCAGCGCCTGTTCATGCAGTCCGGCCAGCAGGGATACGCGGCGCTCCAGCGAGGAGCGGAAGTCGATTTCCCCGCGCATCGCCGATTCGGTAATGGCTGCGACTTCGTCCTTGATTCCCTGCATGTCGGCGATTTCGTCGATGCACTCGATGTTGATGAGGGTGGAATCCATATCGGTAACGAAGAGGCCGAAATCGCTCAAACGCTGCCCCTCCGGTATCCAGGCCCAGTCGAGCGCGGCATCGGCGCAGAACCGGGCAAGATCGGCAGTGATGTGATCGCGGTTTTTTCCTTTGAAGCGGCAAGCATGATCGTCGATGGCTTCGATGCCATCCGCGCCGATAAGTCTGGACAGGGATTGAAGCGTGGCGGCGGTCAGCGTATTGCCCTGGACGACCAGGTTCATTCAGGCATGTCCCGTTTCTCTAGCGTTTCGCGCAATATCGAATTGGCGGAACGGATCATCTCAACAGTGGTTTCCCACCCAACGCAAGCATCCGTGACCGAACAGCCGTATTTGAGCTGTGCAAGGTCGTCGGGAATGGATTGGTTGCCCGCTACGATGTTGCTTTCGATCATCAGGCCGACGATGGAGCGGTTGCCGTCACGAATCTGGTTGATGACATCCTTCATCACCAGGGGCTGCATTTCGGGACGCTTCCAGGAATTGCCGTGCGAGCAGTCGATGACGATGTT
>WRJU01000043.1 GCA_009778425.1 Pseudomonadota bacterium | reverse complement strand
GCGTTCGTGGTGCAGCGGCGGGTGTAGGCTTTTTCGGTCAGGCGGTAGAGGTTCTTTCCGAGTCGTGCGGGGCTGTGGCGCCCGACTTGCGCCGGGACTGACGACAGGTAGCCGCGCACTTGGTCATAGGTGCATCCGAAGCCATCGACTTCACGCAAGCGGTTGTAGACCGCCGCCATGCTCGGCTTTGACGGCTGATTGAAGTATTCGAGGGCTGGCCCCCACCAGGATGAGGACTCCATGACGCGCCCCTTGTGTTCTGGAAGTAGCGCATTGATGCCGCCTTCCTCGTAGAGGCTGCACCATCCGAAGATCGCGGAGCGCCCTGGCGCGGCGCGCCCCGCTTTCGCCGCGCCTCGCATGGCAGCGGAAACGTGTGGGGGCAGGAGCATCGCACCCTGTGACCGTTCGATCAGGTTCCCGATGGCCGATGAGAGCGTCGAGTATTGATCTGGCCTGTTCTTGACCGCGAGCACAATGGATTCACGCCAGATCGCCACCTGTCTGGCGCGGTCAGAGGCTTCTTTCCACGGGTCGCGCTCGCGGAGCATCAACACCTGCGCCGTTGGCCGGACGGCAAGGCTGTGTGGGTCTCCGGGGATGATCTTCATGAGGGCAGCGGATTTCATGGCTTATGCCTTCGCGCCATCTTTGCGTGGCCGACCGCGACCGCGCTTCTCCGGCTCGCCTTCCTCCAGGTGCATCCGCTCCATGCCTTCCATGTTTTCGATCAGGATGGCGTCGCGCCGCCAGCGTTCTGCTTCTTCCGGCGTCAGGATGTGTTGCCCAAATACCCTTTCAGGAAGCTGGAACGGAGCCAGTTCCCGCATCCGCTCAATGACGTCCAGTGCGCGGGCTGCGATTACGTTTGCCGCGATCCATTCCTGTTCGAGCCGCAGCCGCGCATCCTCTGTGTCGGCGGCTGATTCCTGGGCAAAGTTTTTGAGTAGGCCGTCCAGCTTGACTTCTACCGTCTTGGTTGCGCCCATGCAGTAGGCACGGGCAATGACGGTTTCCTTCGGGACGCTTGGGTCGGCGATGGCAATGCCGCGCTGGAGGCGCTCCAGCCTTGCATTTGCCGTGTTCAGGTTGGATTGGGCGGTGTCTTTATCCTGGCGCAGCTTGCGGGCAATCTCGCGCAACTGCGAAGCGGACATTCTGTCCAGGTCATCAAGTTCAAGGATGTTTTGTATGTCGTCGTCCTCGAGCGTAAGGAGTTCCAAGAAACCCTTCATGCTTCTGACCTGTTTTGCCAAAAGTGCAGCCGATGCACTTTTTGCTACACGCGCTGATGCCATCATGAATCGGCGGGCAGATCTGGAAGAAAATCCGAGAGCCTCTACACGATCCTGGAAGTCCCCATGCTCCGTAACCGCTTTCAATACCAGCAGGGTTTTGCCGAGTTCCAGGGCGTCTTCTACTGTCCTGCGCTGATAAAACAGGATGCGTTCTTCAAGTGCCGTGATCTCAAGCGACCATTCATACCCAAGCTCGTTAACCAAAGCCAGAACATCTGTTCTTTCTCCTTCGTCAAAAACGGACACGGTGTCCGTTTTTATTATTTCGCCGCCGATGCCGAGGTCGATTTCGTTATCCATGTGTCACCTCATTTCATGCCAAGAGCTACGGCGGCTCGGTGTGCGTTGCCCCGGTAGCCTTTGTTATGGCCATTAAGGACAGCCTGAAGGGTTCGGTAGTTGATGCTGTTTTCTTCGGCGAATTGCTTGAAGGACACGCCCTCAGCGCGAAGCCGTTTTTTGGCTTGATCGCGCGTCATGACTTCTTTTCGCGGGCGGGTTTTGACTTGTTCGTGGTTCATGGGCTACCTTTCTGCTGTAGGACTGTGTGGCGAAGTATGGTAACGAATATGTTACCTGTCAAGCAAAAAATGAAAAAATGGGGAATATTTCGTGACTATTGGTGCCCGCATTAAAGAAGAGCGCAGTAGGCTTTGCATGAATCAGCCCGACTTTGCGAAACTTGCCGGAACAACAAAGAAAACGCTGATTGAGTGGGAAGCTGGTCGCACGTCACCAACTGCCGTGCAGCTAGCAGGTCTCAGTAGCTCTGCCGATGTCGACGTGCTCTACATCCTGACTGGCAACAGGACGCCAGAACAACTGATGAAGAGAAGTGCCGCTCTTAGAAAATTAGCGAACGAGATCGGTGACCCCGCTCTTTCGGCAGCATTTATGGAAACGGACAAGGCCATAACTGAACAGCACATAAAGCGAAGCCCGCGATATGAGCACTTGCACGACATTCTTGACCACTGCACGGATGACACCGTTGAGCTTCTTATTCAAGTCGCGCAGAAGATGATCGGGCGATAACCAACCATGAAGTCTGAAGTGGGGTGAGCCATGGCCCGAATATCCGTAAAAACAAGCCTTGACACGCCTCCTGCGTTACGGAAGGCTGTGACGCTTTGAATTCTTTCAGAGAGGTTGTTCCATGCCGTTCATAAAAACACTGCTCCCAGCCACTATTGTGGCGCTTGTCGTGATGGCCTGCGGTGAGTCCACACCACACACTACGACTACGGCAGAAACGCCAAAAGAAGTGTCCAGCACTGATAGTGCGGACGCCATGAAGTTGGCTATGCAGATGATCAAGTCTTGGAAAACCTTGGATCAGGCTATATTGGCCGCGCAGCCGCAAATGGAAGATGTCAGTGGTGCGGATGTAAGCATCGGTGCAGCATGGCTTGCGTTATGGGGCGTAGAGAATTTGCGCTGGTCGGAACTACAGGGAATTCAGGAGACAAAATACGGCCTAGTGATGAAGGATTCAGATGCCCATCGCGGAAAAAGACTGTGCGTCAAAGGCAATGTGATCGAGATCGCGCTGGATAGGACTGTGTCAGACCAGAAAATATTTCTTGGCGGAATGTATAGCGGTGCGGGAAATATCTATCGTTTTATCGCCGTACAATCGACCGGCGAAATCATGCAGGACAGCCCCGCACGGTTTTGCGGTATCGTCACAGGGCAGCAGCATTACGAGAACAGCATTGGCGGCGTTGCTCATGCGGTGCAGCTTGTTGGTATGTTTGACCTTCCTGAGAACAGGATGAACTAAATCACGCCTAAATCCACTGGCGGCAGTACGAAAACGCGATCGCGGAGTGCCAGTAGTCCCCCAGATCATTTTGCCGCCGCCAGCAAAATGATCATCTACGCGGGCGTACCCGCATAGATGTGGGTTG
>WRJU01000042.1 GCA_009778425.1 Pseudomonadota bacterium | reverse complement strand
GATTGCCAGCACGCAGGAAGCGGTCGATGAGCGCAAGAACAGCCTCACCACCGGCACGCTCACGGCCAGCGACATCAAGAACAGCGCCGTGGCACATGCGGACAACTCAGGGTTTGGCCTGGCGAGCGACATGTTCACCCAGGGTAAATACGGTGTCGCCAAGGCTGGCGCGAGCAGTTTCCTCCTCAACGCCTCGGACTCGGAATCCGCTTCGGGCGTGACGCATAGCGCTGTTGGTGGCGGGCGTATCGAAATCACGGACGAAGACAAACAACAGGCACTGACCGGGCAGACGACCGAACAGAGCATCGCCAACCTGAACCGCGATACGGCTTCGGCGAATCAGACCGTCGAACGGTCGGACGTGGATGCGCTGGTCGAAAAGACGAAAGCCGAGCAGGCGATCAAAACCGCACTCTACAACGAGTCGGTCAAGTTCACCGACGAAGCCTACCGCAAGATGTTCCTCAAGAAAGCTAAAATCTACGTGCTGGAACAGGATACGGAAGGCAACATCATTAAACGGCTGCTAAGCGATGAAGAGAAGCTCAATCTCCAGCCTGGAGCCGACGGCAAGATCCATATCGCCGACAACGGTATCTTCAACGACCTGGATGCGGCGGCGAAATATGCACTTCAGCACGGTACCGCTGATGGCGGACCGCAGTACATGATCTACTTCGAGCAGGCGGACAATGCAATTTCGGAATTGATGATCGCCGGCTATCAAAAGTTCATGGAGGGAAATCTGCTCGGCTTGACCAACGCGACCCAGGAAACGCTGAACATGATGCAACTGTATGGCCAGGACGGGCTGCATCTGGATGGCCACAGCCGAGGCTCGATGACCATCGGCAATGCGATGGAGGCCATGAGCAGCGCATCAGGGAGTCTGAGCGGCACAACAGTCAATTTCTTCGGCCCGGCTTACAACGCACAGCAGGCGGATGATCTGCTGAGCAACTTGCAGAATCGACCGGCGGGCGAAGCAGGCCAAAGCATGGTGTTGCAATACCAGAACCACTATGCAGACCCAGTTGGATTACTGATTGGGGGGAATCCGGCAACAGGCGGAACGATTCCAAACGGAAGCAATGTGCTTTGGGAGATGATTTGGGCAGCTACGGGGCAGGAGAATACTTCGCACAACAGTTACGGTAATGGTAGAAAGGATTCGAAGCAATACTGGAATGATGGACTCCCTGTTTTGGTTCCTGTGAGTGCTAATAGATGAAGAAATCGATATTCGTTGTAGGGGTTGCTACTTTTATCGGGGTAGCAACATTTACAGCTTGCTCTGGGAAGCCTTTCGTGATGAGACCGCCGCCTTATGAGTTTGAAGCTTGGAAAAAACCTGGAGCGAGTGAAGGCGACATAAAAATTGCTCTTCTTGAATGTGGATATGAAACACCATTTTCTGCTGGAGCACAGGATATTAATAGTTTAGAGATAGCAAGCCGTTGCATGACGAAAAATGGTTATGTCTCTTCGAGTAGATACTTCCCCTGTCGTGGGCCTAATGGTAGGAATATTCCTGCCTGCCAGCTTCCCGATTCTGAAATTCCAGATCGTGACGTGTCAAAGAGGCTGAACAGCAAATTCTGCAAGCAGTTTCCCAAGGCCCAAGTTTGCCAATAATCATTTCCTTCATTTATGGAGAATAGAGCATGAAGCAACTCTTTTTGGTAGCTGCTATTTTCTTGCTTTCTTCCTGTGCCAGTATTGGCACCCAATTTAAGGCATTCGAGGAACCCGCAAGCGGTGATCGCGCCAGGGTACGTGTCGTGGGGAATGCACTGGTCAAGGCGATTCCTGGAAAGGCTTGTATCGACTGGTCGACGCCAGGAGCCGGCACGGTGCTGGGTGGAATTGTGGGGAGCAATGGTTTTCGGGGGCGCTCGCTCGGCATACCGGCGGGTCGCGACGCATCGAATGCGCAGACGGCCGAGTTTTATGTCGAAGCCGGAAAACCGATTACTTTGGTGCTGCTGACAACCCCGGAAAGCCGATATCAATGCAACGTGGCGGTGAGCTTCGTCCCCGAGAAAGACAGGAATTACGAAGCCCAAATGATGTTGCATTTGACGCAATGCAGCGCCGAGGTGATTTCCATCGATAGCCCTTGGGGTGTCGTGACGGGCAAACGGGTGCCCTATGGCTGGTACAACTCGCAATCCCAGGGTAAGTGATCATGAGCGTCCGGAAGGTATTTCTTATGGCGGTAATCGCCAGCCTGCTCAACGCCTGCGCGCCGGTCAGCAAGGAGGATAAGGAGAGAAATATCGCTTACGAAAGATTAGACCAACAACGGGAAGAAATTTATACCCACATGCAGCGTTACGGCATCAACCGGGACAATGTGGCGGCATTGAAGCACCTGTACCGTGGCTCCCCGAATATAAGACTTTCGTTAGCAAGGTTTTATAAGCCCGGTGAGCATTTCCGTATCGAGATGGAGGATGAATATATTCTGACCATGAAAATACCGCAGGGCAAACCAGATGCTAATTGGATTATGCCATACAGTGACATACACGACCCTGGCATGAGGAAGGATGGGGGGCTCGACATTGCTGATCTTGGTTGGTATACCCGCCCCTTTCTAGGAACAATCGAGGATCGTAATTCCAAAGGCGTACACATCAGTTACCGGGTCATCAAACCGGAAGAGGAAGAAAGATACGCAACCCCGGAAAAAATGCTGGCACATTCAACCGAGTGGCAAAAGAGCCAGATAATAACCCCCGCCGATGCTGAGAAAGAAGCCCGCCGAAACCCGATCAGTATCTGGGTGCCGACCTGGTTTGTGGTGAAACCGGAACGGGTCGTCATCAACGGGCGCGTCTGGATACGGGACGGCATGAGCGACTGGCGCGGCCGCCCCGCCTACCGCTATTCAACAATTCTTAAACCGGGCCGACGCCTGGCTGCCAACTTCAGCCTGCCGATATACAACTACCTGGATACGACAGACCCCCAGCAAGTACTGACACTGCCGGTCTATACCGACCCCCGCACCGCCGCGTCGAGCTACCCCGAACCCATCCGCGAAGCCATCGCCCGCATGGACGAAATGGTCGCTTCGCTGCGCATCGCCAAAATCAAGGACGACGGCGCGCCCGATCCTTTCGTGATCGAGCGCGTCAAACCGGCCCCGTTACCCGTTCGCGAACCTCTCCCTGCCGCTCAGCCACGGC
>WRJU01000041.1 GCA_009778425.1 Pseudomonadota bacterium | reverse complement strand
ACTGCCGCACTTGATATGGCAGCCTTGTTGCTGGAAATTCAACCTGGCGACGAGATTATCATGCCGTCATATACTTTTGTGTCTACGGCTAATGCTTTTGTGCTTCGCGGAGGGATACCAGTTTTTGTGGATATCCGGGAAGACACTCTGAATCTGGACGAAAGGCTTCTTGAGTCGGCAATAACCCTACGGACTCGCGCCATTGTGCCGGTGCACTACGCAGGCGTAGCCTGTGAGATGGACACCATTATGGAGATTGCCAAGCGTCACCATTTGCGGGTTGTCGAGGACGCCGCGCAGGGTGTGATGGCCTCCTATAAGGGGAAGGCACTGGGAAGCATCGGGGATATTGGCGCTTACAGTTTTCATGAAACCAAAAATGTGATCTCAGGTGAAGGAGGCGCTTTGCTCGTAAATGATCCTTCCTTGGCATTGCGGGCTGAAATCATCCGGGAGAAAGGTACTGATCGCAGCCGTTTTTTCCGGGGCGAAGTGGATAAATACACATGGCAGGAGATGGGTTCTTCATTTTTGCCTGGAGAACTGATTGCCGCCTTCTTGTGGGCACAACTTGAAGAAGCGGATCGCATTACCAAGGAACGGTTTGGAAGCTGGCAAAAATATCATGAGCTTCTTGAACCACTTGAAGCCAAGGGAATCCTGCGTCGCCCAATTGTTCCCTGTGAATGCCAGCATAACGCTCACATGTATTACATTTTGTTGGCTCCGGAAATCGACAAACAGAAAGTACTCGACGAATTCAAGAGAAACAACATCTGGTCTGTTTTCCACTACGTACCTTTGCATTCCTCCCCTGCAGGTATGCGGTATGGGCGTGCCCATGGCAACTTGGAAGTCACGAACCGTCAGTCCGGGAGACTGGTGCGATTGCCGCTATATATTGGTTTGTCAGTAGAACAACAAAACCGTGTCGTTGATGTTTTGCGCTGTGCCGTCAACTGATCTGACCGACGGCAACGCTACCCGTTTCCATCACTTCCTCCGCCAGCCTCCCAACCCCTTCTTCCGACAGGTCATCCGTCATCAACTGCCGCGCTTGGGCCAGTTGGTGGAAGTTTTTATGTTGTGAGCGGGCGTAGAGCGGGTCGTAGTGATGGGTGATGAGTTCCTGGAAGAGTTCCGGCAGCTTGCGTTCGTATGCCCATGTTTGCCAGCGGTTCAGCGTAGCGTTGTCGATGAGGCCGCGCAGGCGTTCCAGTCTGGCCGTGAGGGCGGCGGGGTCGTCGCCCAGATAGGCGTAATCGTCGAGCAGGTAGGCGAGCCGCGCTTGTTGCGTGGCGCAGATTTCGATGCACGGCGCGGCGCGCATGGCCTCTATCAAGGCGTTGGGCAGGGCGCAGGTTCCGATTTTGCGGCTTTCGGCTTCGACGTAGACGATTTTCTCTGGGTCGAGGCGCTCGATCCGGTCGGCGAGGCAGCTTTCAAACCATTTTTGCGTCGGTTGCTCGCGGTTTGGCAGGCTGCCAAGGACGGAGCCTTTGTGCGCGGCCAGCGCTTCGAGGTCGAGCGTCTGCATGCCTCGCGCGGCCAGCGCGGCAAGCAGACGCGTTTTGCCGCTGCCGGTCGCGCCGCAGATCACGCGCCATTGGAGTTTTGCGGGCAGGGTTGCCAGCAGGTCGACGACGTGCCTTCTCCACGTTTTGTAGCCGCCCGTGAGTTGTCCGGCGCGCCAGCCGATCAGCTTGAACCAGTGCGCGGCGCTCATGCTCCGCATGCCGCCGCGCCAGCAGTAGACGAGAGGCCGCCAGTGTTTGGGACGGTCGTAGAAGTGCGCCTCCAGCATCGCGGCGATGTTTCTTGCCACCAGGGCTGCGCCCAGTTTTCGGGCATCGAACGGGGATTGCGCGTAGAGCAGGCCGACTTCGTGGCGCTCTTCGTCGTTCAAAACGGGACAATTCAGCGCGCCGGGAATATGATCTTCCGCGAATTCGGCGGGGGAACGGACGTCGATGATTTCATCGAAGTCGGTACGCTCAATAAGTGTGCTGGAGAGGTCGAACGCCAATGGTGAGGGCATAGGGAAAGATGGAAAACGTGGTCGAACAAATCAGGCTGACACAATTTTCTCATGGTGGCGGCTGCGGCTGCAAAATCGCGCCCGCCGTGTTGAGCGAGATGCTGACGCGCTTGCCCGCCGGGGTTGCTCCGCCGGAGTTGCTCATCGGAACCCGGACGAGCGACGACGCGGCAGTTTACCGGCTGAACGATCAACAGGCCTTGATTGCGACGACGGATTTTTTCATGCCCATCGTCGACGACCCTTTCGATTTCGGGCGTATCGCGGCGGCCAACGCGCTTTCAGATATTTACGCGATGGGCGGCTCGCCGATTCTGGCGCTGGCCTTGGTGGGGATGCCTATTGGCAAGTTGCCGCTGGAGGTGATCGGCCAAGTGCTGGAAGGCGGCGCGAGCATGTGCCGCGAGGCGGGCATCCCGGTGGCGGGTGGCCATTCGATCGACAGCGTGGAGCCGATTTACGGGCTGGCGGCGATGGGGCTGGCGCATCCGGAGAAGGTAAAAAGCAACGCGGGGGCGAAGCCGGGGGATGTGCTGATTTTGGGTAAACCGTTGGGCATCGGGGTATTGAGCGCGGCACTGAAGTCGGGGCGGCTGGACGAGGCCGGTTATCAAGCCATGATTGCCGTGACGACGCAGTTGAACCGCGTCGGCATGAAGCTGGGTTTGCGCGACGATGTGCATGCGATGACGGACGTGACCGGTTTCGGCTTGCTTGGGCATTTGCTTGAGCTTTGCCGGGGTTCCGGTTGTTGCGCGGAATTGGCTTTCGAGGTGCTGCCGGTGATCGAGATGGCGCGCGGTTTGGCGCAGGAGGGGGTCAAGACGGGAGCTTCCGCGCGGAACTGGTCTTCTTATGGCGATGAGGTGACGTTGCGCGATGTTGCCCCCTGGCAGCAGGTTCTCCTCACCGACCCGCAGACCAGCGGCGGTTTGCTCGTCGCTTGCGCGGCAGAGGCGGCAACAGAGGTGCTTGCCCTCTTTCACGCGGAAGCTTACGCGGCGGCGGCGGAAATAGGGCGCTTGCGGGGATGGGAGGCGGGCTCGCGCGTGGTAGCGCGGGGGTGAGAGGCTTACTTGGCCGTAGCCAGATACCGTTTCGCGTCCTTCAAAAGCAGCAGGAGTTGCCCTTCACGTAGCGGGGAAGGTT
>WRJU01000040.1 GCA_009778425.1 Pseudomonadota bacterium | reverse complement strand
GTTGCCGATTCGCGTAATCGGCGTGATGGCCGCTTCATCGAGCGCGTCGGCTTCTATAACCCGGTTGCTTCCGGCGTGGGGCAGTCGCTCTCTATCGACACCGCGCGCCTTGCCTATTGGGAACAGAACGGCGCGGCCTTGTCGCCAACCGTTGCCCGTCTGGTCAAGCAGAACGCCAAGGCCGCCCAGCAAGCGGCCGCCTGAGCGGAGCACGACCCGCATGGTCGTGCTGGGGCGTGTTGTGGCTCCTTTCGGCGTCAAGGGCTGGCTCAAAATTCAGCCCTTTGGCGACGATCCACTGTCGTGGAAGAAGATGCCTCATTGGTGGCTGGCTCCCGAATCCGGGACGCCGGACGAGCAATGGTCGCGGTACGCGTTGAGCGATTGCCATGTGCACGGCAAGGGCTTGGTTGCCTGTCTCGATGGCATTGCCGACCGCAACGCTGCGGAGCTGCTTTCCGGCTGGTATATTGCCGCGCCGCGCGAATCCCTGCCCCAACCCGAAGAAAACGAATACTACTGGGGCGATCTCGTCGGCATGGCGGTGCGTGACGAAGCGGGCGAACCGCTTGGCGAAGTCACGGGGCTGCTTTCCACGGGCGCGCACGATGTGCTTCAGGTGCGGGACGGAGAGATGGAACGTCTGATTCCGTTCGTGGCCGCTTACGTGCTGGATGTCGATCTCGCTGCCCGGTCGATCCGCACAGCCTGGCAGAAAGACTGGTAAAGCGCTCATGCAGGAAAAGGAAACCACACCGGCATCCGCAAGCCTTGCTACGGTTGCGCCGCGTTACGACGCGATCACTCTCTTCCCGGAAATGTTTGCCGCACTCACCGGCAGCGGCATCACGCGCCGGGCGCTGGAACGTGGTTTGTACCGCATTGCTTTCCACGACCCGCGCGAATTTACGAATGACGCGCACCGCACGGTCGACGACCGTCCCTACGGAGGCGGACCCGGCATGGTGATGCTGGCCGAGCCCTTGACGCAAGCCATCGGACGAGCGCGGCAAAGCCAGCTTGATGCAGCAGGCTCCGCCGGGCCGGTCATCTACCTGTCGCCGCAAGGCGCACCGCTCACACACGCCAAAATCCTGGAACTGGCCCGCTTGCCGGGTCTGATCCTGCTTTGCGGGCGCTACGAAGGCGTCGACCAGCGCCTGCTCGACCGTGAAGTGGATGAAGAAATCTCGCTTGGCGACTTCGTTCTCTCAGGGGGCGAACTGGCGGCGATGGCGCTCATCGACGCTATCGTCCGCCAGTTGCCGGGCGCGCTGAACGATGCCGAATCGGCACAGGAAGACTCTTTCGTAGCCGGACTGCTCGATTGCCCGCACTACACGCGGCCGGAAATTTTCGATGACGAACAGGTTCCGGAAGTGCTGCTCTCCGGCAACCATGCCCTCATTCGCCGCTGGCGGCTCAAACAGGCCCTGGGCCGCACATGGCTGCGCCGTCCCGATCTACTTGCGCAAAGGGGGGTAAATAAGGAAGAATCGCGCCTCTTGGAAGAATTCCAAGAGGAGTACGACAGGAAAACCCGCGTAGTCGTTTGATACGGTTTTCCAATGACAAACCGCGCGCATCAGGCCTGTGGCCTGCTCTACGCGCCAGGCCACAGGCCATTGAACGATATGGAGTCCATGAAAATGAACCTGATTCAGCAACTCGAACAAGAAGAAATTACCCGGCTGACCGTCAGCAAGACCATCCCCGACTTCTCCCCCGGCGACACCGTGGTGGTGCAGGTCAAGGTCAAGGAAGGTTCGCGCGAGCGTCTGCAAGCCTACGAAGGTGTGGTGATTGCCAAGCGCAATCGCGGCCTCAACTCCTCCTTCATCGTGCGCAAGATTTCTTCCGGCGAAGGCGTGGAGCGGACGTTCCAGACCTATTCCCCGCTGCTGGCCACGATTGAAGTCAAGCGCCGTGGCGACGTGCGTCGCGCCAAGCTCTACTACCTGCGCAGCCGTTCCGGCAAGTCCGCCCGGATCAAGGAAAAGCTCGACTACAAGGCCGCCGCCGCCAAGAAGCGGGCTTCTGCTTAAGCACGGGCTTTAAATTTCTATGGATGTTCTCCCCCTCTCCCGCCCCTGCGGGGCACCCTCCCCCACGAGGGGGGAGGGATGATCTTCCTCCCCTCTCCCCTTGCGGGAAAGGGGTTGGGGAAGAAGGGGGATGAGCGCATTGCGCCCGACACATCACCTGAAATACAGGGCTTCTCAGCATGAAACAACTCCGCATCCTCGCTGCCCTGGCCGCTGTGGCTCTCATTGCCGCTGGCGTTTTCGTCTACTTCGAGAAGCCTCTTGCCCCTGAAGTAAGTTTTACCATCCTGCAAGGCGGCGGAGCCGATACTGTCCGGCTCGATACGGCCTCACTGCGCGGCAAGGTAACGCTGGTCAGTTTCTGGGCCACGACCTGCTCGACCTGCATCGAGGAGATGCCGGATCTGGCCGATACCTACAAGAAATTCGCCGAACGCGGGCTGGACATCATCGCCGTGGCGATGGATTACGACCCGGAGCCGCAGGTTCGCGCCTATGCGGAAAAAGCCGCGCTGCCGTTCAAGGTGGCGCTGGATCGCGACGGCGAAGTGGCGCTCAGTTTCAAGGACGTGCGCATGACGCCGACGGCTTTCCTCATCGACCGCCAAGGCCGCATCGTACTCAAGTATCTGGGCAAGCCCGACTTCGGCGCGCTGCATGCGCTGCTCGAAAAGCTGCTGGCTGAATCGGCCTGATTTCCCAGCTCGTGGGAGAAAGTGCCCCGAAGTGTCTGGGCACTGAGCAGCACGCAGCCCCCTCCTCTATCGAGATTTTATTTCTTCATCTTTTGAAGAAGAACCTGTACCTCTTCGTCTCCCTGTTCCGCCGCCTTTTTAATCCACTTCGCCGCTTCCGCATCATCTTGGGCAACACCCTTGCCTTTTGCATACATCGCCCCAAGATAATATTGCGCCAGTGCTTCTCCCTGCTCCGCTGCTTTTCTGTACCACTTCACGGCTTCTACATCATCCTGGGGAACGCCCTGGCCTTTGGCGTACAGCGCCCCAAGGTAAAACTGCGATATTGCATGCCCCTGTTCCGCCGCTTTTCTGTACCATTTCGCAGCTTCCACATCATCCTTGGCAACACCGAGTCCATTGATATACTCATTCCCAAGAAAATATTGCGCCACCACAT
>WRJU01000039.1 GCA_009778425.1 Pseudomonadota bacterium | reverse complement strand
TCGCGCGCGGCAGCATCCACGGCTTGCTTGGCCCAAATGGCGCGGGCAAAACCACGCTGATCTCTGTGCTGATCGGTCTGCTTACGCCCCGGGAAGGCCGCATTGCCATTGATGGTGAATCGCTCAATGATTGGCGAGCCGCTCAACCCAACGCCATCGCGCTGGTTCCGCAGGACTACGCCTTCTACCCGATGTTGACCGTGGCCGAAAATCTCGCCTTCTTCGCAGGAGCACAGGGGTTGCCACACAGGGAGCGGCAGTGCCAATGCGACAGGGCGCTGGCGTTTTCCCGGCTCGAAGCCGTCGCCGATCGGCGTGCGGGAGAACTCTCTGGTGGGCTGCGGCGGCGTCTGAATCTGGCGATTGGCCTCACCGGGGAGCCGGATGTTCTTTTGCTCGATGAGCCGACCGTGGGCGTCGATTCAGCGTCACGCCGCTTTCTGCTCGAAGCCATCCAACAGTTTGCCGCGACCGGGAAAACCGTGCTCTACACCAGCCACTATATGGAAGAAGTGGAAGCGGTATGCTCCGATGTCACAATCATCGACCACGGCAAAGTGCTGCTGACGGGGCCGACTGCGGAAGTAAAACGCGGCAGGACGTTGGAGCAGGTTTTCATGGAATTCACTGGGCATTCGTTGCGGGACTGAGCACGGCAATGAAAATGTTTATCCCACTCGCGGCTCTGTGGAAAAAGGAATGGCTGGCATTCGCGCGTGACCGGCATGGATTGGTTGCGCTCTTCATCATGCCCGCGATTTTCATTTTGATTATGTCGCTTGCGCTCGCGGATTCACTTTCCGGGCAGCGAGAACCTTCCCTCGCTTACGCGGTGCTCGACCTCGACGGAACCCCGGTTTCCCATGCACTCGATGAGTTGTTAGCTGGCGTCGACCTGCTCAGTAAATCAGCCCCTCCAAGCAATGAAGAGGATGCCCGCCTCCAGGTGCGGAATGGAGAGATTGCCTTTGCAGTCGTGATCCCGCAGGGATTCGCTCGAAGCATCGGCACGAACCAGACTCCCGAACTGCGTTTCCTGACCGACCCTACCATTCCGGGCATGGTACGCAACGGTTTCCGCCAGTATGTCGAAACGGCGGGCACACGGGTCTGGCTCACGCATGTCCTTGAACGTCTCGGGCAAAGCATGATGCTGCCGGAACTGCGTCAGGTCGCAGAGCGCGTCGGCAGTCCGGAAATCACAGTCGAGACGGTCGGCAATCATGGCAACGGAGCTGCCGTATTGCCCTCCTCCGCGCAGCAAAATGTTCCCGCCTGGCTCATTTTTTCAATGTTTTTCGTCGTCATCCCGATCTCGGCGGTCTTCATTGGCGAACGCCAGCATGGAACCTTGCAACGGCTCCGCGCCCAGCGCGTTTCCTTCGGCCTCGTTTTGGTAGGCAAATTCGCGCCCTTCGTGCTCATCAACCAGATACAGGCAGTGGTCATGGTCGCCATTGGGCGTTGGTTCGTGCCGCTATGCGGCGGCGAGGCGCTGACTCTTCCCGGCAATGTGGCCGCACTCACAGCCCTGTCGATGTTGAGCCTGGCCGTCAGTGTCGCGGCAGTCGGTTGGGCGCTTCTCATCGCCAGCCTCGCACACAGCAACGAACAGGCTACCATCCTCGGCGGCATCAGCAACATCCTGATGGGTGCCATTGGCGGCATCATGGTGCCCCGCTTCATGATGCCCGCCGAGATGCAAGCCTGGACGCATCTCTCGCCAATGGATTGGGCGCTCAAGGGGTTTCATCAGGTCATGCTGCGCCAGGGCAACATCGCCGATGTTCTGCCCGCCATCTGTGCACTGGTATGCTTTGGCCTCGTTGCGCTTGCCGTAGCCGCCTTCCTCAATCGCCGCGCCATCTCAACATGAAAAACCTGAAACTCGCCCTCAAAACCCTGATCGTTCAGACCTGCGATAAAGACTGTGATCCCGCTTCTATTGCCGACGATGAAGTTTTATTCGGTGCGGGAACACGGCTCGCGCTCGATTCGCTCGATGCCCTGCAACTGTCGATGGCGCTGCAAAAAGAGTTTGGTGTCCGAGTCACCGACAGCAAGGAAACCCGCGTCATTTTCGCCAACGTTGCCAATCTCGCGGCATGGTTGAAAGAGCGGAACAAAGCACCTGCATGAACGCAGCCCGTCCCGTTTACATCGACCGCATCGCTCATGTTTCGGCCCTGGGTTTGTCCGCCGCCGAAGCCGCCGAATCGCTGCTCACCGGCAAGAAAAACGTCTCTGAATACAGGCTGCTCGGCGAATCCTGGCCTTGGTGCGCCCTGCCCTTTGTGGAAGAAAACTGGACGGAGCGCACCCAACGCGCGCTCGGCCTGATCAAAGCCGAACTCACCGCAGGGAATTCCCCGGCCTCGCTCGAACACATCCCGCTTTTCATCGGTTCCAGCGCGCACGGAGCCGGTGAAATCGAAGCCCTTGCCCGCATCACAGGGATGGTCGATCCATTCCACGATAATGTTGCCATCCTCGACAGGGAAATTCGGCTGGCCTTTGGCTGTCAATCCATGCCGTGGATGTTTTCCACCGCCTGTACTTCCGGCCTGTCTGCGCTCGAAGCCGCCTTCACCCTGATTGCCTACGGCGAAATCGACGAAGCTCTGGTACTCGGAATCGATTTCGGCTGCGACACGTCACTCGCCGGTTTTGCCAGCCTTGGCCTACTCGCGCGCGCACAAAAAGATAATGGCCTGATTCTCGGCGAGGCCGCCGCCGGTTTTCTTCTAACTTCGCGCCCTGGCTCAGATTGGCGGATTGCCACATGCCGACTCTGGATCGACGGCTACGCGCCCACCCTGCCTACTCCCGATGGACGGGTCATCGCTGCCAACATCGTTGCTGCGCTCAATGAGGCCAAGATCAGCGCGCACGACATCGACTTTGTCAAACCGCATCGTAGCGGCCTGACCAGTATCGACGAAGCCGAAAACGCCGCGCTCAATCTCGTTTTTGGCTCCCATCGCCCGCCGGAAATCAGTTTCAAACACCAGATCGGGCACACGCTGGGAGCCAGCGGCCCCTCCGAACTCACTGCCCTGCTGGCTCTGCTCAATACGCCCACTTGGCAGGCGCACCACGGTTTGCCGCATTGGATTCTGTTCAACTCCGTCGGTTTCGGCGGCAGCA
>WRJU01000038.1 GCA_009778425.1 Pseudomonadota bacterium | reverse complement strand
CCTTTTGGTGCCATGGCCAACAGGAGCGCGCGTAACAGTGAATCGCTGCCGGGGTCCCATCCGGCGGAAACGACGGCGACGCTGTTGTGTTTCTTGCCGATGGCGTCCAGTTCCGAGCGCAGTTGCCACAGTTTTTCGCCGTGAATGTCGAAGCTGTCGACCGTATGGATGCCGCGCGCCAGATATTGCGGCGCGGTTTCCGGGATGCTGCGGGTTGGGCCGCAGAGCAAGGCTACGTCGACCTTACCCAGCGTACTGACGTCGGTGGCGACTTCGATCCCGGTCAATTCTTTTTCTTCTTCCTTTGAGAGCGCCGCCGAGCGCCGGACGATCCCGGCCAGTTCCATATCCGGGGCCGCCTGTACCGCTTCGACCGCGTAGTGGCCGATGTTGCCGTACCCCACTACCGCAATTCGCAAAGTTTTCATGATGTTTCCAGGCTGTCGTTGGTGAGGCGTGAATGGTACAAGAGGGAAGCCGTTTCCGTGCGGGCGTATTGTGGCCTTACGTTTGCGCTCTCCGTTTTTTCTGCTCAGCCGACGCCGGGTCTGCTGGCCGCCTTCTGTGTTTTCTCCGGCGGGGGAATCCGAAAATGTCGCGTGCCGCAACGTAAAAACTTGCGATCAGGGCAGGGCTGGTGATTAACAGGAAGGCGGCGCAGACCACTGAGCCGAGACCTTCGGCGGTCAGCGCGAAAAAGTTGATGACCAGCGCCGACAATACGATGATGAACAAGCTGAAACAGAAGGCGTAGGTAAAGAAAGGAAGCCAGTTGACGAGGCATCCTTTCAGGCTGAAAAGCAACGCCCTGGGTACGGATAGACGCCACCAGCCGATGAGTTGCGGCACGAACAGGTACACCGCTGCCCACAGCACGGACAAGATCGTGCTGAAAATCACTGAATAGAGGAATGGGGGGGTCGTGAGAACTGCCGGGTTCAGTATTTCGGCCTGTTCGACGGCTCGCCACAGCATGCCGCCGTCGATCAGCCAGGTACTCGCCAATATGACGGTCATTACGATGAAATTGCAAAAACCCGCCAGCAGCAGGTCGTATGGGTGACGGCGAAATCCTGAAATCAACAGGCCTGGGCTGAGATTGCGCTTGCGGTCGATGGCGCGGCAACCGTTGAAAACGCCAAGCATCAGACCCGGATACAGGACCGACGCGAGCAGGGCGCCGATGTAAGGCACCATCGCCGCGATGAAGATGCCGACAATGCAGCATAGCGTCAGGAAGGTGAGGAAGGCGGGGCCGCGCACCCACAACGTGAAGCCCTCGATCAGCCAGTACCATCCGTGTCGCAAGGGGACGCGCCGGACTTTCAGTGGGCGGTGATAGTGGCGGTCGCGCCTGTGGCTGTTCTGCTGTTCTGTCAGCAGGGCGGAAGGCGGTTCGGTTTCGATGATGTGGTCGTTTCTCATGGGAGGGTGGGATTCAAGTGTCAGTGCCGGGCAGGGGAGGGGCGGCATCGTGAGCGCGCAGACGCAAAATATTACGGTATTCGTCGGGGTCTTTGATCAATACCAGTTCGCCCGCGCGTGACAGGGCGCGGTCGGCAGTCCGTGACAGCCAGAACCGCAACGCCGCCGCGCGTAGCGTCGCAGGCCACATGGCGCGTTCGGCGTCGGTAAAAGGGCGCTCGGAATGGTAAGCGGCGAGCAGGGCATCCACGCGCGCCGGATCGAGCGCACCGCCGGGCATGCAGCACCAGTCATTGACGGTGACGGCGACATCGAGGAGCAGTGCATCAAAACCGGCAAAGTAGAAATCAATCACTCCGCCGATGAATCCGTCCGCCCATAACACGTTGTCGCGGAAAGGGTCGCCGTGGATTGCCCCGGCGGGCAAGCGCGAGAAGTCGGCGCTAACGCGTTCCTGAAAACGCAATTCGGCATCGAGCAGGGCCGCGTCGTCGGCGGGCAAACGAGGCTGGAGCAGCGCAGCGGTTTGCGCGCGCCAACGCGCGCCGCGCGGATTGGGTTGCCGCCGCCCGTAAGAACGTCCGGCCAGATGCAGGCTTGCGAGCATGGCGCCGATTTTAGCGCAGTGCCCACTGTCCGGGCGTTCTTCCGAAGCGCCCGGCAGACGCGACACCAGCACCGCCGGTTTGTTTGCCAGTGTCCCCAGGTATTCGTTGTCCCGATTGGCGATGGGCGCGGGCACGGGCAGGCCGTGGCGGGCGAGGTGGGCCATCAGGTGCAGGTAATAAGGCAGTTCGGCGCGCGCAATGTCCTCGAACAGCGTCAGGACATAGCGCCCGAGCGTGGTCGTGACGAAAAAATTGCTGTTCTGGACACCATTTGCGATGCCCTCGAATTCAAGCAGGTGCCCGATGGAATAATGATCCAGCCAGCGCGTCAGGGCTTCCCTGTCAGGCAATGTGAAAACGGACATGCGGCTCAGGCTTACCAGGTCGTGATCACCCAGGTCGGCACAACCAGTTTGTTGCCAATGTCGTCTCGCACCCATTGGCCCCGGCCTTCCCGGTCAACCAGGTAATAGGAAACCCCGTTTGGCTGTGTGACCTTGACCATGTAGAGCTTGCCGTGCAGGCGGAATTCGGTGATGGTGTCATCTCCGCGCTTGACGATGGTGACTTGGGGCAGTTCTTCTTCCAGCGGTTCGAGATCATCCGGCGCTTGCTGGGCAAACAGCGGTTGGGCGGCCATGGAAGCGACGCAGAAGGCAAAAGCGGCGAATGCAGCGGACAGCGAGGGGCGCATGATGAAGTCCTCCGTTGCGGGATTCAGAGATTAAGCATTATTTCATGCTCTTCGGGCAAGGGCATGAAGCCGCGCGTCTCATAGTGTTTGAAAATGGCCTCAACCACATCCCTGGGTTCGTCGATGATCTGAACCAGGTCGAGGTCTTCGGGGGAGATCATGCGCTCGGTCACAAGTTGCTCCCTGAACCAGTCGAGCAGGCCGCGCCAGAAAGCTCCGTGCACGAGGATGATCGGAATCTGTCGGCTCTTGCGCGTCTGCACCAGGGTCATGGCTTCGAGCAGTTCATCGAGCGTACCGAAACCGCCGGGCATGACCACGTAGGCGCTCGCGCACTTCACGAACATGAATTTGCGCGCGAAGAAGTGCTGGAAAGTCTGGGAAATATCCTGATAGGCGTTGG
>WRJU01000037.1 GCA_009778425.1 Pseudomonadota bacterium | reverse complement strand
GCGATCCAGAGGTTAAAAACGGTTTGCGCGATTTCGACGCCGTTGTAATGAGCAAACTTGCTCCGCCATCAAAACCGCCGGTGGCAAAGCAGTAAGTCTGCGCGATAATACAGCCATGACTGCGCGGACACTCCACCATTCGCTGCGCGATTTCGTCGTGCTCTTCTATGAACGCTTCCAGGCAACCCGGTGTTTGCAGGTTGCCGGCAGCCTGACCTATACCACCCTGCTCGCCCTGGTTCCGCTCATTACCGTAACCTTCATGGTTTTTGGTCATCTGCCGGGAATGGGGGACATCGAGGTTTCTCTCAGGGACTTTCTGCTGGAGAACATGCTCCCGGAAAAGGCGGGGAGCATCATCACGACTTACGCGCTGGAGTTTTCCGAAAAAGCAAGCCAGTTGACCTTGATCGGTATCGTGATGCTGGCAGTGACCGCGCTGATGCTGCTGGCAACCATCGAGCAGGTGTTCAACCGTATCTGGGGGGTGCGCCAGCCGCGCCCGCTGCTGCTGCGCATCACTGTCTATTGGTTCGTGCTCACGCTCGGGCCGCCCATCCTCGGCGGCAGCATTGCCGCTACGGGTTATCTGGTCAGCCTTTCGATGCAGTGGTCGCCGGACATGAACTGGCTTGGCCCGTATTCTGCCCGGCTGTTGGCACCGCTCCTGTTGAGTGTGCTGTTCGTCTTCCTGTATTACGCCGTGCCGAACCACAAGGTGCGTTTTACGCACGCGCTGGCCGGGGGGCTGGCGGCGGCGGTGGCGTTTTTCCTGATGCAGCGCGCGTTCGGGCTTTTCATTGCCCGTTTTCCCACCTATACGCTGGTGTACGGGACGTTCGCGGCCTTGCCAATTTTTCTCGTCTGGCTGTATTCGTCCTGGATCGTGGTGCTGCTCGGGGCGCTGATGACCGCAACCTTGCCCGTTTTCGCCGAACGGCGACGGGCCGTGACGCCTTTCCCCGGCTGCGAAGCATGGGCGGCGGTAACGATCTTGACGCAACTGGCCCGTGCCCAAGGCGATGGCTGCCCGATCAGCTTTGAGACTTTGCGCGAGCAGGCACCCCTGTCCGAGCATCGCGCCGAAGACGTGCTCGGCAAGCTGGCCGAGGCCGGATGGGTAAGCCGCACCGATGAGGGCGACTGGGTGCTCATCCGCGCGCCGGATCAAATCCTGTTGGCTGAAATCGTCCGCCGTTTCGCGCTCGATGCCGAGGCGTGGAAATGCGCTACCGGCACGTCAGGCGAGGAAGGCGGCGGCATCGCGCATCGGCTGGAAAATGGGCTGCGCTTCGGTGACGAAACCCTGGCCGGGCTGGTTTCCGGCCATGATCACTTGGCGTAGGGGTCGATCTCGAACTGGAAAATCTCGATGGTGGCCGTCTGCATGTCGAGCCCGAATGCCGACCCCTGGGCGAGATACAGGTTCCCGGTGGCCTCATGCACCATCACAAACTGGTTCGACACGTAAGTGCCCGACTCGGTCACGAGGGCACGATGCTCATGGGCACCTTTGCCCTGCTGCATCATCAGGGCCGGGGTCAGCGCGTCGTTGCCGCGAAAGCAGATCAATACCGGAGTAAACCCCCGCCCAAGCGCCTGCAAGCCCAGTTCGATCTGCTGTGGGCTGTCGGTCCGTACCCAGCGAACCATACAGACAGCCCATTCTTGCGACGCTTCGCGCCGCAAGGCGACGACAGCCCCTGCCGACAGGCTGCGGTGTACGCCTCCCACGCATAAAATGGCGTAACCGCCGGGGCTTTCGTTGTAGACCGTCCATTCGTCTGCCGCAACCGGGGCATTGCGCCCCATCGCCCACACGTTTTTCAGGCCGACGCAGACTTGCACCGTGTAATGCTGGCGGACGCGCACCTCGGTACGCTCGGGGATGATTGACCATTGCTCGCGCAGTCGGCGCAGCAAGGAAAGAATTTCGGTCGGGGTCAGCCCCAAGGGCAAAATGGCGGAACCGACTTCGAGAATTTCGCTGTCGCCGCTCTTGCGCGCGCTCACGTCGAGATCGAGCAAACCCTTTTCGAGCCAGAGAATCTGCACGTCGATGCGGTGGACGATTTCTTCCGTGCTGAAATAGACCGCTTCGAGCCCTTTTTCCGGCATGCGCCGCACACAGGCCACGGGAGGCATGTCCTGGTTCGGATCGAACCAATAGCCCGCTCCCTCGGGGGGAAAGGGGACGGTGGCCAGCACCAGATCGCCCCCGATGGTTTCCAGGTAATCGAACAGCCATTGCTGTTCACGCGCCGTCAGGCTTTCTGTTTGGCTGACCGACATGACCAGCAGACGCTTGTAGAGCAGGTTGGCCTTTGCAGGTTGCGGCTCGGCCAAATCATCTTTCAGGCGCTCGTACTGGCCGGAAGAAATCCAGGCATCGTGGATGCGTTGCCACAAACCAAACGGAGGCGTTGCCCCAAGCAAGGCGCTCAGGAGATAAGTTTCGCCCATCGCCCCCAGAGCAAAGTTGCACAATTCGGTCAGCCCCGCTTGCCGAGCCGAGAGCTTCTGATGCCGTATGTCGTCGTACAGTGCCCGCAACTGACTGGAAAGGCCAAAGAGGGTTTCGATCAGGCCGAACGCTTTGGCATGCAGTTCATTGGGAGTCGGCAGCGTTTGCGTCAACAAACCGGGGCGAAAACGCCCGCAAACATCGTTGGCGCGCTGGCAGAGCAAGCCTGACACTTCCTGGCGTTGTGAAACCGGCATGCCCCCTGCAGCCGAAGCGACGACCCCGACACAGCGCCCCAGTTCCGCCAGTTCGGCATCGAGATCGTCACCCGGCTCGCCGGAGAGCCAGGACAACACCTCCTGCAAAGGGTCGATTGATGGCTCAGTTGTCATGTGAGCACACGGAAATGTCTATTTGCCATTTTCACATTCTATGTGAGTTCCCGCTGCCGGGAATCATTCAAGCCGGGGCTGGCAACAAATACTTAACGAAATGCTATGAAGGTGTACAGACCAATGGCGCATTGGCAGTCTGACGTACTTGCCATCCCGCAGCAAAAATCGTAGAATACTATGTTTTCCAGTGTTAATTGCCAGGGGAAGTTTAAGATGGTTGTTATTCGTCTTGCCCGAGGTGGCGCCAAGAAGCGTCCATTCTACA
>WRJU01000036.1 GCA_009778425.1 Pseudomonadota bacterium | reverse complement strand
AAATCGAGAAAATCCGCCGTAAGCCCCAGTCCGTCATTCAGATGGCGCGACAGCGCCCGCACACCGTAGCGCTCAGTGGCATGGTGTCCGGCGGCAATGTAAGGGACACCGGATTCCTGCGCCAGATGGGTCGTCTGTTCCGATATTTCCCCCGAGACGTACAGATCGGCCCCGGCGGCGATGGCCTGTTCAAAAAAACCCTGCGCCCCGCCGGAACACCACGCGATGCGCGAGACCGCGCGATCACCGTCGCCCACCAGCAAAGGCACTCGTTCGAGTTTGACGGCAAGATTGGCCGCGATGTCGCACGCCTTGAGTCCGGCCTCCCGTGGCGTGCCTATCCAGCCAATATCCTGCTCGCCGAAACGGCTCACGCTCTCCCAGCCCATGTGCCACGCGAGCTGCGCGTTATTGCCGAGCACAGGATGCCCATCGAGCGGCAAGTGATACGCAAAGAGCGAAATATCGTGGCCGAGCAGCGCCCCAAGCCGACGGCGGCGGATGCCGGTGATACGCCCGTCCTCGCCCCGCCAGAAATACCCGTGATGCACCAGAAGGGCATCGTATCCGCCCGCCACAGCCGCATCGACCAGCGCCTGACTGGCCGTCACCCCGCACAGCACTCGCCGTACTTCGGCTCGTCCTTCCACTTGCAGCCCATTTGGACAATAATCGCGCCAGCGCACGACTTCCAGCAAATCATCCAGATATTGACGCAATTCATCGAGCCTCATCCCTTTTCTCCAGCCGTTTCCGCATGTTTTCCTTCCGTCCCAGGTTCCCATTATGCGTCGCTTGTGGTTGATTTTTACGCAAGCGGTGACAATCAGCGTTGCCGCCCTGTTCGTTGTGGGGACTCTCAAACCAGAGTGGTTGCACCGGAACGGCTTGGCCGCTTCGTCAACGGTGACTATCGTCGAAGCCCCTGCGACTCCGCTCCCAGCCCCCTCTACCGGCGCGCCTAACCCCGCCTCCTATGCCAGCGCGGCACAACGGGCATTGCCCGCAGTCGTGCACATCTATACCCGGCAAACGGCCAAGGTTCCTGACCATCCCCTGATGAATGACCCGATATTCCGTCATTTTTTCAGTACGCCGGAGCGCGCCGGCTTAGGCTCGGGAGTCATCATCGACCCCCAAGGCTTCGTGCTCACCAATAACCACGTCATCGAGAACGCGGATGAAATCGAAGCCGTCCTCAACGACGGGCGCAAGTTTGAAGCCCGTCTCATTGGCCGTGACCCGGAAACCGACCTCGCCGTGCTCCGACTCGCCAATACCGGTTCCCTGCCGACCATTGCCTTTGCCCCGGCGGACAGCCTGGCCGTGGGCGATGTCGTGCTGGCCATCGGCAACCCCTTCGGTATCGGGCAAACGGTGACGATGGGCATCGCCTCGGCGCTGGGCCGCAACCATCTCGGTATCAACACCTTTGAAAACTACATCCAGACGGACGCCGCGATCAATCCCGGCAACTCCGGCGGCGCGCTCATCGACGGCGCGGGGCGCTTGGTGGGCATCAACACCGCAATCTACTCGCGCGAAAGCCCCACGCGCAATGCCAATTCGCCCTCCGGCGGCGGGCTTGGCATTGGTTTCGCCATTCCCGTCTCGATTGCGCGCAAGGTGCTCGAACAGATCATCACGAACGGCGAAGTCGTGCGTGGATGGGTCGGCGTTGAAATGCGTGAAATCACCCCCGAGCTTGCGGAATCCTTCGACCTGGGCTCCAAGCATGGCGTATTGATTTACAGCGTATTCAATGGCAGCCCGGCGGACAAAAGCGGCATCCAGCCCGGCGATGTGCTGCTCGCCGTCGACGGGCAGGAAGTTCTGGTTCCCCGCGAAATGCTCGACCTCGTAGCCTCGCTGCCGCCCGGCCAAGTCGCCACCTTCCGCCTTCTGCGGGATAGCAGAAAAATCGAACTGAAAATCCCGGTCGGACGTCGACCCACGCCGCTGGCGGCGCGCTAATTTGTCCCAGCAAAACGTACAGCGTAACGTGTTGAGTCACCCCCTGCCTGAAGGCAGGAAATTGCGCGAGACCCGTGTTCAAAGGTCTCGAAACGGCCCGAGAAAATCAGCCTTGCCGACCGGTACGCCGTTATGGCGCAGAAGGTTGTACGCCGTCGTGATATGGAAAAAAATGTTCGGCAGCGCATGGCACAGCAGGAAGACTTCGCCGCGCATCGGCTTATCTCTGTGCGGCGCGTGAACTTCACGGCTTTCGCAGCCAGCAAAATCCGTTTCCTTGACCGCTTTCAAATAGACGGCGGATTGGGTGATGCGTTTCTGCAATTCGGCAAAACTGGTTTCCTTGCTTTCAAGGTTCAGCGGCTCTTGTCCGATCAGCCGCGCCGCACAACCCTGAGTCATGTCGCTGACGGCCTGAATCTGGCGCACCAGCGGGAACATGTCCGGGAATAGCCGCGCCTCAAGCAACGCACGTTCCTCGATCTTGAGCTCAGCGCAGTAGGCTGCGGCCTTGTCGAGCAGGTGCGACAGATTGTGCAATATGCGGAGGTTGTTCTCCACCGCCAACTGGTAATACGAAACTTCTTTCATGATCGACTCCCGTTGCGAACCCATATTGTATATCCAATGATGGTCTGCGGGTCGAGGTGAGCATACTTTCTCCCCTCAAAGGGAGAGCGCAGAGAAGAAGCGTTACGGCTTACCCGCCGCTGTGCTTTCCGGGCTCAACCGGCACGACAGCGACGCTTTCCGGCTTGGCTACGGCTTCCTGTTCCTTCGAGACGGCGGAGGCAATGAAGACTCCCGCCTCGTACAACAGGCAAATCGGGATCGCGAGCATGATTTGCGATACCACGTCCGGCGGCGTCACGATGGCTGCGACGATGAACGCGCCGACGATTACGTAAGGCCGTACTTCGCGCAGCTTCGCCACTGACACGACCCCCGCCTTGGCAAGCAGGATCACGGCGATGGGCACTTCAAACGTGACGCCGAAAGCAAGAAACATCGTCAACACGAAAGACAGGTATTGCTCGATGTCCGGCGCCAGTTGCACGCTTTCGGGGGCAAAGCTGGCAATGAAGCGAAATGCCATGCGGAATACGAAGAAATA
>WRJU01000035.1 GCA_009778425.1 Pseudomonadota bacterium | reverse complement strand
GATAGCCGTACTCGCCAGTTGCTCGCGCTGGCTGCCAGAGTGGCCGAAAGCGACGCCACCGTGTTGCTCACCGGCGAATCCGGCGTGGGCAAGGAAGTCATCGCGCGCTACATTCATCATCACTCCCCGCGCAGTGCCGCGCCGTTCGTAGCGATCAACTGCGCGGCCATCCCGGAAAACCTGCTCGAAGCCACGCTCTTCGGTTATGAGAAAGGCGCGTTTACCGGCGCGCAGAGCGGGCAGCCCGGCAAGTTCGAGCAAGCCCAGGGCGGTGTGATCCTGCTCGATGAAATTTCCGAGATGCCGCTCGGCTTGCAGGCGAAGCTCCTGCGGGTCTTGCAGGAACGCGAAGTAGAGCGCGTCGGCGGCAAAAAACCGATTTCCCTGGACATCCGCGTATTGGCGACCAGCAACCGGGACATGGAACAGGAAATCGCGCGCGGGCGCTTCCGCGAGGACTTGTACTACCGGCTGAACGTCTTCCCACTCTTTATCCCGCCGTTGCGCGAGCGCCCGGACGACATCGTGCCGCTGGCCCGGTATTTTCTCGCGGGCCATGCCCGGCAAACCAAGCGGCAAGTCCGGTTCTCGCCAGAGGCCGAGTCGCTCTTGCGGCATTACCCCTGGCCGGGCAATGTGCGCGAACTGGAAAACAGCGCGCAACGCGCCCTGATCCTGACGCCGGGCGACACAATAAGCGCCGAAACGATACGGCTCTGTCTGCCGCGCTGGCAGGATGAAAGCAACGGATGTGAATGCGGTAGCGGGAACAATGAATATCCGCCGGGACTCCCCGCCACGATTGGGACGTTCGCGGCAAGTTCGCCCTCCGTTGCGGGCAAAGATGTCGCCCGACCCTTTACTGCGGCAAATTTTGCCGCGCCGCCTGCGCCCGCAAACCCGGCATCGCCCTCCGCCAACATGCGCGACTTCGAGCGCGAGCACATCCTGGCAATCTTGCGGGATATGGGTGGCTCGCGCAAGAAGACCGTTGAAAAGCTGGGCATTTCGGAACGCACCCTGCGCTACAAACTTCAGCAATACCGCGAAGAAGGTTACGAAGTCTGAATGAAACGGCTTCGTGGCATGGAGCTTGCTCTGCTATGCTCAAAACGATGAATCCTTTCCCGGAGCGAGGATGATGGATACGCGCGGAATCGAGCAAATGCTCTCCGAGCTGCGCGCGATGTCGCAGGCGGCGCAGGGTAAGTCCGTCCAGGCCAACGATCCGCCCGCCGGAGGGGTCAGTTTCGCCGACGTGCTCAACAACGCGCTCAAGGACGTGAGCGCCGCACAGAAAGAGGCGCGCGCGATGGCGGAAGATTTCTCCTCCGCCGACTCCAGCGTCAACTTGCAGGATGTGATGGTGAACCTGCAAAAAGCCAACCTCTCATTCCAGCAAATGGTGCAAGTACGCAACCGGCTCGTGTCCGCCTATCAGGACATCATGAATATGTCGGTTTGATGGCGCCCCGCGCAATCCCGTAAGGCTCAACCTGCGTCATTGCGAGCGGCGGTCTGTTCGAGCAACTTGGCAAACGCCTGTTCAAACTGCGCCAGTCCGTCGACCTGGAGGGTTTCGCCAACTTCGGACATGTCGATGCCATGCGAAGCAAGCCGCTCGATGAGCGCATGCGCGGCGTCCGAGCCGTGCGTCAGGGTTTCATTGACGCAGCCATGATCGCGCAGGGCGGCCAGGGTCGCATCGGGCAGGGTTGTCACCGTTTCCGCGCCAATCAAGGGTTCGACATAGAGCAGGTCATCGTAGGCGGGGTTTTTCGTGCCGGTGCTTGCCCATAGCAGGTATTGCGGACGCGCGCCCGCCGCGCGCAGGGCCGCGAAGTCCGGGCCATGAAAACGCCCGCGCCAGGCTCGATAGGCAAGCCGCGCCATGGCAACCGCCGCCTGTCCGCGCAAGGGCAAGGCTTCGCCGCCAATCGCCTCAAGGCGCGCGTCGACCAGGGTATCGACCCGCGACAGGAAAAGGCTTGCCACCGACATGGCTTGTTCGAGCGCCCCCCCCGCCGCCCGCAGGCGTTCGAGTCCGCACAGGTAGGCGTCCGCCGCCGCATGGGCATGCGCGAGCGAAAACAGCAATGTGACATTGACGTTGATACCCTCGCCGATCAAGCGTTCGACCGCAACCAAGCCAGCGGGCGTGGCGGGAACCTTGATGAGCAGGTTGGGGCGTCCGGTTTGGGCGTGAAGGCGCTTGCCTGCCGTTACCGTGCCTTCGGCATCAAAGGCGAGCGCGGGCGAGACTTCGAGGCTCACATATCCGGCATTGCCGCGTGACTGTTCAAACAGGGGGCGCAATAAATCACAGGCGCGCTGCACATCCGCGATGGCCAGCCGTTCATAGCGTTCTTCCGCCGTGATGGGCTGCTGTTTGAGGCGTGCAAGATCGTCATTGTAATCGTGCCCATCGGCGATGGCTTTCTGGAAAATCGCCGGGTTGGTGGTAATCCCGGCAATGCCGTCCTCGGAAATGAGGCGCGCAAGGGCTCCCCCGTTGAGCAGGGCGCGGGACAGATTATCGAGCCAGATTTGCTGGCCGAGGGCGCGGACTTGGAGCAGCGGGTTCATGGTATTCCCCTCCCCGGAGGGGTGGTGCAAAGCGTTAGGCAATGCTGGCGAGGAGCGCAACAACGAAGCAATCCAGAAAAAGGCGTCTGGATTGCTTCGCTTCGCTCGCAATGACGAAAATCTTATGCCCGGCAATCAGCCGAAGTTTTCCGCCGCGAAGTCCCAGTTCACCAGTTTGTCGAGAAAGGCGGCGACAAAATCGGGGCGGCGGTTGCGGTAGTCGATGTAATAGGCGTGTTCCCACACATCGACGGTGATGAGCGGCTTGTCACCTGTGGTAAGAGGCGTTCCGGCATTGCTGGTGTTGACGATGTCGAGGTTGCCGTCGGCTTTTTTCACCAGCCATGTCCATCCGGAGCCGAAATTGCTCGTCGCGGATGCCTGGAAGGCTTGCCTGAATTCCGCGAACGAACCCCATTTTTTGGCAATGGCCGCCGCCAGCGCGCCGACGGGTTCCCCGCCGCCGTTGGGCTTGAGGCTGTTC
>WRJU01000034.1 GCA_009778425.1 Pseudomonadota bacterium | reverse complement strand
GCGCGCCTGGGGTGCATTCGGCGCGTTTCGCCGGGGAACCCAAATCCGATGAGCGCAACAATCAGTTTTTGCTCGAACGCTTGTCGAACATACCCGAAAACGAACGAAATGCCTGGTATTACTGCTGTCTCGTCCTCGTCCGTCACGGCAGCGACCCTTGCCCCGTGATTGCCGACGGGCAATGGCACGGCTTCATTCTCGACGCCCCGCTTGGTACGGGCGGTTTCGGCTACGATCCGTTTTTCTGGCTGCCGGAACTGGGAAAAAGCGCCGCCGAACTCGATCCCGCGCACAAGAATGCGCTCAGCCATCGCGGAGTCGCAATGCGCCGTCTGCTCGAACGCCTACGGGAACAACCTTTATCCAAAGAATCTGAATAACCCTAATGTCCGCCACTTCCAGCCTCAAAATCTATTTCCGCCTGCTCAGTCATGTGCGCCCCTACCTGGGGCTGTTCTTCATCAGCATCATTGGTTTCATCGTCCATGCTTCCGCGCAACCGATGCTGGCCGGGGTTCTCAAGTATTTCGTCGACGGGCTTATCGATCCGGGCAAGGCCGTTCTGCACGGAGTGCCATTCCTGGACGGTCTCGTCCTGATGCAGGCAGTGCCATTGATGATCGTCGTCATTGCCCTCTGGCAGGGGACAGGCTCCTTTTTCGGCAACTATTTTCTGTCCAGGGTTTCGCTCGGACTGATACATGACCTGCGGCTGGCTTTGTTCAACAAATTGTTGCGATTGCCGAACACCTGGTTCGATAACCAAAATTCCGGTCGCCTGGTTTCGCGCATCACCTACGACGTCACGATGGTTACAGGCGCGGTGACTGACGCGATCAAGGTCGTCGTCCGCGAAGGGCTGACGGTCATTTTCCTTTTCAGCTACCTGTTGTGGATGAACTGGAAACTGACCCTGGTGATGGTGGCGATCCTCCCGCTGATTGGCCTGCTGGTCGGCAAAGCCAGCCGCAAGTTCCGCAAACAGGCCCGCAAGATACAGGCGGCAATGGGGGACGTCACCCACGTTGCTTCCGAGACCATCCAGGGCTACAGGGTCGTGCGCGGCTTTGGGGGAGAGGAATACGAATCGGCGCGGTTCCGGCAAGCCAGCAGCGACAACACGAAAAAGCAGTTGAACATGATAAAGACCGTGGAAACCTACTCGCCGCTTCTGCAACTGATTATCCATACGGCGATGGCCGGGGTGCTGTTCCTGGTGCTGTGGCTGCGCGGCGAATCGACTCCGGGCGAACTCGTGGCCTATATCACTGCGGCGGGATTGTTGCCCAAACCGATCCGCCAGTTGTCTGAAACCAATTCGACTATCCAGAAGGGCGTTGCCGGGGCCGAGAGCATTTTCGAGCAAATCGACGAACCGACCGAGCGCGATACTGGAACCGTCGAGCGTGAACGGGTAGAAGGCAGCGTGACCGTGCGCGATCTCATCTTCAATTACCCCGGCCACGAACAAAGGGTGCTCGACGGCCTGAACTTTGAAATCGCGCCCGGCCAGATGGTGGCGCTGGTTGGCCGATCCGGTAGCGGAAAATCGACGCTCGCCAGTTTGATTCCGCGCTTCTATTCATACGAGCAGGGGCAAATATCGATCGACGGCATCGACATCGCCGACTACACCCTGCGCAACCTGCGCCGCCATATCGCCCTCGTTACTCAGCAAGTGACGCTTTTCAACGGCACCGTAGCTGAAAACATCGCCTATGGTGAACTCGCCGCCGCTTCGAGAAGCGAAGTGGAACGTGTCGCCGAAGCCGCCAACGCGCGCGAATTCATCGTCAGGCTGCCGCAGGGTTTCGATACCCTGATCGGCGAAAACGGCGTCACGCTCTCGGGCGGTCAGCGTCAACGATTGGCGATTGCCAGGGCGCTGCTCAAGGATGCCCCCATCCTGATTCTCGATGAAGCGACCTCATCGCTCGACAGCGAATCCGAGCGGCACATCCAGAACGCGCTCGAACACGCCACGCATGGCCGCACCACGCTGGTCATCGCTCACCGGCTCTCGACAATCGAGCGGGCCGACCTGGTTCTGGTGATGGATCGTGGCCGCATCATTGAACGCGGCACTCATACCGAATTGCTTGCCGTAGGCGGGCATTACGCGAAGTTGCACGCGATGCAGTTCGGAAATGGACATATCAGAAAAGATGGGTGAGTACTCCCCCCTATTTCACCAGAAACGGCAAATTAGCCGTAGCGGCCTTCCCATTCCCGTCGCGCACGGTGATAAACAAGCGGTACGCGCCGGGGGTCGAAGGGGCGCGGAAGCGAATGCTGGAAGTTCCGGCGGACAGCACTTCCACGCCGACCGCTTCCGGTAAAGGCTCGGACTCGCCCCCTCCGCGCAGGTCGGACGCTTCCTTGCGCACCAGCCACCCGGTGACAAGCGCCTCGCCGCGTACTTCGATGGTGGATGAGACAATCGCGCCCGGCGCGAATTCGTCGGCGGAGATGCCGATGCCGAGGATGCTCGGTGCGGCGCTGACAGCAGGGCGTCCCCAGGCTTCAGCCAGCGCATCGGTGATCTCGGTGAGAGAGTTGTCTGAAAGCAGCAGGCCGTGCCAGGTTGCGGTCTGCTCTTGCTTTATGCCCCACAGGAAAGCGAAAACACCTCGGATTTGCGGGTTTTTGCCCAGTTCGGCCAATGCGCGGCGGAAATAGTCCGCTTTCTCGCGGCTGGTGAGTTCGACTGGCGCGCCCCAGGGTTTGCGGCCAGCCTGCCATTGTCCGAGCGGGCCGAGTTCGGCGATCAACAATGGTTTTCCGATACCAGCGGTACGAATACGCCCGTCCAGGCCAAATGCCGCGCCTGCGTAAAGGTTGAGGCCGATCATATCGACGTTCGCGCAACACCCTGCAAGCTGTTTCAGGTATTGCGGCCCGCCGTCGTTGACCGACATCACGGTGGGGTGGGCAGGGTCGAGCTTCTTGACTACACCGGCCAGGCGGTCGATTTCGCGCCACGCTGGCAAGGGGTCGCTCATGCCGTGCTCGACTTCATTGCCGATGACCCAGGCCAGTAGCGCGGG
>WRJU01000033.1 GCA_009778425.1 Pseudomonadota bacterium | reverse complement strand
CTGAATTCCTACCTGCGCTGGCTCCCCTGTGTCTATGACCCTGCCGCCGACAAACGGCAGTGGTACACGCAACTGATGTTTGCGCAGCATGCGGCCAACTTGTCCCCGGTCTGGGGCCGGTCAACGGGTACGGGACATCCCGGCATCTCGTTCTTCAACCGGGGCGGTGGTGTGGTGACGTTCGACCCCTTAAATCGCCGCGACCGGCAAATGAACGCGCACCTGTTTATCTTTGGGCCGACCGGCTCCGGCAAATCTGCCACGTTGATCGGCATGCTCATGCAACTCGTCGCAATCTATCGCCCCAGGCTCTACGTGATTGAGGCGGGCAACAGTTTTGGGCTTTTTGGGGAATATGCGGCGAGCCTCGGCCTCAGCGTCCACCGCGTCAGGCTCGCCCCCGGTTCCGGGATCAGCCTGGCACCCTTTGCCGACGCGCTGCGCCTGATCGACACCCCGCAAACTACAGATGCCAGTGATGATGAAGAGGACAACGCCGATGAGCAGCGGGACGTGTTGGGGGAACTGGAAATCACCGCACGGCTCATGATTACCGGCGGAGAGGAAAAGGAGGAGGCGCGGCTCACGCGCGCCGACCGGGGATTGATCCGACAGTGCATCATGGCTGCCGCACAAAGCGCGCACAACGAGAAACGAGGCGTGCTCACGCGCGATGTGTGCGGGGCGATGACGGACGCGGCCCGTGACACGTCCTTGCCGGAAGCACGCCGCAATCGCCTACTGGAGATGAGCGAGGCGATGGGCATCTTCTGCCAGGGCGCGGACGGCGAAATGTTCGACCGCCCCGGCACCCCCTGGCCGGAGGCCGACATCACCATCGTGGATCTCGCAACGTTTGCCCGCGAGGGATACGGCGCACAGCTCTCGATTGCCTACATCTCGCTCATCAACACGATCAACAACATTGCCGAGCGCGACCAAATGAAGGGCCGCCCCATCGTGGCCGTCACTGACGAGGGACACATCATCACGAAAAACCCTTTGCTCTCGCCCTACGTGGTCAAGATCACAAAGATGTGGAGAAAGCTCGGCGCGTGGTTCTGGCTGGCCACCCAAAACCTCGACGATTTCCCCAAGTCGGCAGAGGCGATGCTCAACATGATCGAGTGGTGGATTTGTCTCTCCATGCCGCCCGATGAAGTGGAGAAGATTGCGCGTTTCCGGGAACTGAACCCGGCACAGAAGGCGCTGATGCTATCTACCCGGAAAGAGTCGGGGAAGTATTCGGAAGGGGTGATCCTGTCGAAGTCGATGGAGGTGCTGTTCCGGGCCGTGCCGCCGAGCTTGGCGCTCGCACTGGCGCAGACTGAGCCCGAAGAGAAAGCCGAACGGGCAAGGGTCATGCGCAAGGATGGCTGTACAGAACTCGGGGCGGCGCTCCGAATAGCGCAGGCCATTGACCAAGCGCGGGGGATTGAAGCGCCATGACTTTTGCACCCGCAATGCAGTTCAATTTGAAAACCAGGAGATGACATGAATCGAAGAGGCAGACACATCAGGTTGGGCAGGTTGTATACAAGGCGTAATAAAGACCGTATTGCTCAAGTGAAATTATTTTTGGCAGCAAAACGTATGGCGGAACAGGGATCAGCAACTGCCCAGTTCAACCTGGGGAAAATGTATGCCAACGGTTTTGGTGTGACCGAGGATGATAGCCAAGCCGTGAATTGGTATGCGAAAGCGGCAGAACAGGGCTATGCGCCTGCCCAGTGCAGCCTTGGGTGGATGTACCTCGAAGGTCGCGGCGTTGTGCAAGATCGGGCCGAGGGCGTGAATTGGTTCCGCAAGGCGGCAGAACAAGGCAACGCTGCCGGTCAGACTATCCTTGGGCAGTTGTATGAAGAAGGGGAAACGTATGTAACGGGGCTTGGCATAACCAAGGACGATGCCGAAGCTGCAAGGTGGTACGAAAAAGCAGCGGAACAAGGAGATGCATTGGCCCAATACAGCCTTGGGATGTTGTATGCAGAGGGCCGAGGCGTCGGGCGGGATGATTCCGTAGCCGTAAAGTGGCTGCGCAAGGCAGCGGAACAAGGTGATGCCGAGGCACAATATGATCTTGGGATCATGTACGAAGAAGGCCGGGGCGTTGCGCAGGATGATGACGAGGCCCTGAAATGGTTTCTCAAATCGACGGAGCAAGAGGCCGAGAGGGTTTAGCCCTGGTTTGCTCGCTTACCGGGTATCGACCGAGTGCGAGGGATTGAAGCGGTTTGAGATTACGCCGCTTGCATTATTATTTATTTGTTATACAATTTTTTCATTCCGTATAAATATCTGAAAGAGGTATGCCATGTTCTACAGAATTGAAGCTCTTCGTTACCCTTCGGGCGCATGTGAACACGCCCGGCTCGGTTCTGTCGTGGAGTTCACGCGCTCGCGGCGGCGCGGGGATGTTTTTCGGGCAACCTATCGGTTCCTGCTCGCGGGTCGCTGGGTGCGTGTCGTCAATGACAATGACGACAAACTGATCTCGGGGCCGTTTGACCCGAAGCACAAACTGCCTGTCCCGGACGCGATTATCGTTTGAGTGCGCTTCAGGCTGCTGCCCCAAGTTTCTTAACAGATGTCCCTGCGTCTGCCAATGCTTTTTGGGTGACTGGACAGGTCAGGCCGATGGTAATGCGACGGGTTCCTTCAAATTCTGCCACCAGCACCGGCTGTTGCAGTTGCGCCGCGCGGGTCAGCGCCTCGGCGAGCATCAACACGCTGCGCGTTGCGCCCGCGTCACCGCCTTCTTTCTCAAGGTTGCTGGACTCGGCGAACAGGTCAAGCTCGCAACCGAAATCTCCCAGACTGGAGGCAAGGGCACCGATGCAGCCTGGATCGGCGTTGTGCACCAGCCAGCCCAATTCCAACGGCTTGGGTTCTTCTGGTTTCGGCTTTTCTGTGGGTTTTTTCTGTTCACCCTGCGGTTCTTCGCTCTTGAACGGCTGTTCTCGCAACCCGGCGTAAACCAGCGCCTCCTGGATCGCTTCATGGAGTTGCCGCGTCAATGCGCCCTGCTTGCTCGCAGGGTTTGGA
>WRJU01000032.1 GCA_009778425.1 Pseudomonadota bacterium | reverse complement strand
CACACCGGCGGGGGTTAATTGGCTTTGCTCTGCCTACTGCTACTTCCCGATCACGGCGCGAGTGACATGTGTCCCCGTACGACGACGGCGACGCTGACGACCAGGGAAGCGCGGTAAGCAATAGACATGATGAAATTCCTTGAGTGCTACTCTGAGGCTCTCACCCCTTGAGAATACATGATAAGACCTTACAAGACTATGTTTTTGTACGCATGGTAAGCGCGCGGCCGACCGAGCGCCACTGTAAGCGTTCTTCCTCGAACGCGGCGGCAGTGAGCGGCAGTCCCTGCAACCACCCCGGCGGGGTTTCGACGGTGAAACCGCGCTTCGTCCGGGTCAGGGCGATGTCCGGCACGCCCCGGCTATCGCGGGCCCGATGAACCACCACCGCCAGACGCAGACAGACGATCAGCAACCAGTCCGGACTCGATGGGTCAATATCCGCCAGACGTTCGAGCTTGCCGCGATGGGCGAGCACGAGCCGCGCGAGCCGCCACTGATCCATGCGCGAAAAACCCGGCATATCGGCATTGGCAAGAATATAGGCACTGTGCTTGTGATACCCGGCATGCGCAACGGAAATGCCGATCTCGTGCAACAGCGCCGCCCAACACAGAAACCTGCGATCCATATTGGCCGAATCAATAACAGCCGGGTCAAGCTGCACGAGCAGGGAACAGGCCGTGTCAGCCACCTGTCCGGCATGGCGCACATTGACACGGTAACGGTTCATGAAGGCGTCGACGGTCGCGTCACGCAAGTCATGATGGTGGTAGCGGCCAAGCAGATCGTAAAGCACGCCCAGCCGCAACGCGCCTTCGGAGAACGCCATGCGTTGCAGCCCAAACTCGTGGAACACCGCGAGCATGATCGCCAGTCCCCCGAGGATGACGGACTTCCGGTCGTTTCTCAGGGCATACAGATCGGCAGTATCGACAGAACCGGCGCGAAGGAAAATTGTGCGTAGCTTCTCTAGCCCATCGCGGGTGATTCCGCTGTCCGATAAACCGTTCTCCACGAGGATTTCTTCCAGTGCCTTGGCCGTGCCGCTGGAACCGACTGCCAATTCCCAACCCGTTTTACGGTAATCATGGGCAATCGACTGCAATTCGCTGCGCGCGGAAAGTTCCGCTTCCCGGAAACTGCGCTTGTCGATCTTTCCGCCGGGAAAATAACGCAGGCTGTAACTGACGCAGCCCATGTAAAGCGAATCGAGCAAGACAGGCTCGAAGCTCTTGCCGATGATGAATTCGGTCGACCCGCCGCCAATATCGACAATCAACTGCTGGCGATGCGGATCGGGCAAGGTGTGGGCAACCCCCACGTAAATCAGGCGCGCTTCCTCGCGCCCACCAATCACCTCGATGGGAAAACCAAGCGCCTTTTCGGCCTCGCGCAGAAAATCTGCCGCGTTCTTGGCAACGCGCAACGTATTGGTTGCCACTGCGCGCACCGCATCGGGCGAAAACCCCGCGAGCCGCTCATGAAACAAACGCAAGGCGACGAGGCCCCGCTGACAGGCTTCATCATCGAGCAGTTTGTCCGCCGTCAGACCTGCGGCCAACTGCACCTGTTCCTTCAAGCCATCGAAGGCATAAACCTGGTCATTGACGATGCGCCCGACCTGGAGCCGGAAACTGTTGGAACCGAGGTCGACAGCGGCAATCACATCCTGCATTGTGGTGAGCCCAAAAACACATCTCAAAAAGCGACGGCGCGCATTCTAGTGCGTTTTCTGTTCAAGTATGCACAAAAACCCACTCAGCCCCTTCGGGGCGCCCTCACCCGCTTGTCGGGCGAGGGATACGTGTGCGCTGTACACACAGGATAAAATATTCAATTCGCCCAAGGTAATGAAAAAATCCCCTCATGAAAAAAATACTGACCGCTCTTTTGCTTGCCCTTCTCTCCGGCATGGCATCGGCAGCAAAACCTTTGCCGCCAGAGGCCGCTTTCGATGTCGGGTTCTCGCCCCGGCGCGGGGCGCTGGAAGTCGTTACGAAAGGGATCAACTCCGCGAAAGAATCGATCCTGGTGGCCTCCTACAGTTTCACCAGCAAGCCGATTTCTACCGCTCTCCTCGCCGCGCACAAGCGCGGCATCAGGGTGCGCGTCGTAACGGATGCAAAGGGCGACAGCAGCAAATACACTGCCGCCCGGTTCCTTGCCAACCGGGGCGTCCCGGTGCGCTTGAATGACCGCTACGCCATTCACCACAATAAGTTCATGGTCATCGACGGGCGGCACGTCGAGACGGGCAGTTTCAATTTTTCCGCCGCCGCCGCAGACAAGAACGCTGAAAACGTCGTGCTGCTCTGGAACGTGAAACCGCTTGCCGAGCAGTACACAGCCGAGTGGCAGCGCCTATGGGACGAAGGCGTCGACATGAGGCCAGCGTATTAGGGCGAGAGCGGCTCCGGGAGGGTTGAATGCGCTTCGGTTGAGCGTTCATGGGCAAAGTTTGAGCGTGGATGGGCTTCGGTGTGGGCATGGTTGCACTATTTTTGCGCATCCACGGGCAAAGTTTGGGCATGAATGGGTTTGGGGATGGGCATGAATGCACTATTTTTGGGCATTCACGGACAAAGTTTGAGCGTGAATGGGCTTCGGGGAGGGGATGAATGCACTATTTTTGGGCATTCACGGGCTATGAAAGCGCATGAATGCGCTTCGTTTGAGTATTCACGGGCTTCGGAAGTGCATGGATGTGCTTGCGCTTCGCTCTACGGCGGCATCCCCTACAAAAACATGGGCATGATTTGAGGGCTGCACATTGCGATTTTTCACCAAACCGCCTAAACTGACTATGGTTCAATGACTAGGGTCATATCAAACTCAATAACCCGCGATTGAAGTCGCGGGTTTCTTTGCGAGGTTTCTATGAATCAGGTATCGAAATCGCAATTCAAAGCCAAGGCTCTGGAGTTTTTCCGTCAAGTGGAGAGCAGCGGTGTATCGGTCATCATTACCGATCATGGCAAGCCAAAATTGGAAGTCCGATCCTTCCGGTCACAACAGGATGATCCTTTGTCCCGGTTGCGCG
>WRJU01000031.1 GCA_009778425.1 Pseudomonadota bacterium | reverse complement strand
GGGGGACGTTTTTGGTAGGTCGAGACTTGCTCTCTCCCTGGCATTCCCCTCTCCCGCCCCTGCGTGGCACCCTCTCCCTCAAGGGGAGAGGGAAAGCGCTGGAAAATCAGCGTATCCCTAGCGCGCCGGACGCACAACCAGGTTATCCCTATGAATCACTTCGGGCGTGTCGACGTAGCCGAGAATGGATTCAATGTCGGTACTGGCTTTGCGCAGGATGCGGCGGCATTCGCTCGCGCCGTAATTGACAAGGCCGCGCGCGATTTCTTCCCCGGCTTCATTGACGCAAGCGACGGCTTCGCCGCGCCTGAAATCGCCTTTTACTTCGAGCATGCCTACGGGGAGCAGGCTGCGGCCTTCATGCAAAGCCTTGGTTGCGCCCGAGTCGATGACGAGCGTTCCGGCCAGTTGCAGGTGGTTGGCCAGCCATTGTTTGCGGGCAGCCAGCCGTGAACTGCTGGCATGAAGCAGGGTTCCAACGTTCTCGCCGCGAATGAGCCGCAGGAGGACGTCCGGTTCGTGCCCGCCCGCGATGCAGGTGTGCGCGCCGCCGCGCGCCGCGCGCTGCGCGGCAAGCACCTTGGTGAGCATGCCGCCTTTGCTGATGCCGCTTGCGGCCCCGCCTGCCATGGCCTCGAAGCGGGCATCCGTGGCGGAGCCTTCTTCGATCAGAGAAGCCGCAGGGTCGCGGCGGGGGTCGGCGGTGTATAGCCCTTTCTGATCGGTCAGGATGATGAGGGCGTCGGCTTCGATGAGGTTGGCGACCAGCGCGCCGAGGGTGTCGTTGTCGCCGAACTTGATTTCGTCGGTGACGACGGTGTCGTTCTCGTTGATGATCGGAATCGCGCCCAGTTCGAGCAGCTCGATGAGCGTAGAGCGTGCGTTGAGGTAACGCTGCCGGTCGCTGAGGTCATCATGGGTGAGCAGGATTTGCGCGGTTGTGAGGCGGTGGCGCGAGAAGGTTTTTTCATAGGCTTCAACCAGCCCCATCTGGCCGACGGCTGCCGCTGCCTGAAGACGGCGCATTTCGCTGGGTCGTTTTTTCCAGCCCAAGCGCTGCATGCCCTCGGCGATGGCTCCAGAGGAAACCAAGGCGATTTCACGTCCTCCTTGGCGCAGGGCGGCAATCTGACGCGCCCAGCCGTCGAGCGCGTCATGATCGAGACCCGTGCCGTTATTGGTGACGAGCGCGGAGCCGATCTTGACCACCAGCCGACGAGCCTTGCTGATGCGTGTTCTCATGTTCATTGGGCGATGTTCGATGACTCGTTGATGTCTTCTATTTCCTCGATTTCTTCGCCGTCGTCGGCAGTTTCGTTTCTGCCGGTGTGTGCGTTCTGAGTGTCGAGAAAATCCTGAATAGCAAAAATCAGTTTCTCGCAGCCTTCGCCATTGATGGCGGAAACCTCGAAATGGCGTTCGACCGGGCCGAAGGCGTCGAGGAATGCCTGAACGCGGGCGGCGCGTTCATCAAGGGGGATGAGGTCGAGCTTGTTGAGCACGAGCCAGCGTGGTTTTGCGTACAGGGCTTCGTCGTACTTGCGCAGTTCTTCGATGATGGTGCGGGCATCGCGTACCGGGTCGGCTTCCGGGTCGAAGGGCGCGAGATCGACCAGGTGCAGCAGCAGATGGGTACGTTGCAGGTGGCGCAGGAATTGATGCCCAAGCCCCGCGCCTTCTGCGGCGCCTTCGATCAGGCCGGGAATGTCGGCAATCACGAAACTGCGGTGCTCGGCAGTGCGTACCACGCCGAGGTTGGGCGCAAGCGTGGTGAATGGGTAATCGGCCACCTTGGGGCGAGCGGCGGAAACCGCGCGGATAAAGGTGGATTTTCCGGCGTTGGGCAACCCGGCAAGGCCGACATCGGCCAGCACCTTGAGTTCAAGATGAAGGTTGCGCCGTTCGCCTTCCCGCCCCAAGGTGCGTTGGCGCGGGGCGCGGTTGATGCTTGACTTGAAATGGATGTTCCCCAGCCCGCCGCGCCCGCCCGCAGCAAGCAAGGCCTGTTTGCCGTCTTCGTCGAGATCGGCCAGTTGTTCGCCGGTATCGCTGTCGCTGATGACGGTCCCGACCGGCAAGCGCAGGAGGATGTCTTCGCCGCCCCGCCCATAGCAGTCCCGGCTGCCGCCGTTCTCGCCGGCTTGGGCGCGGAAGATGCGGGTGTAGCGGTAGTCGATCAGCGTGTTGATGTTGCGGTCGGCGATGGCAATCACGCTGCCGCCATGCCCGCCGTCGCCGCCGCTGGGGCCGCCGCGCGGGACGTATTTTTCGCGCCGGAACGTGGCCGCGCCGTCGCCGCCCTTGCCGGCGATGACTTCGATGCGGGCTTCGTCAAAGAATTTCATGGCGGGATTCCGGGTTCCGTGCGGCGTGTGAATGAAAAGAGGGGATAAAAAGAAAAAGCCCCATCTCGCAGGACAGGGCTTGGGAGCTTGGCATCCGGAACAGACGTAGGGATACGGATACCGCGCGCGCGGTCAGGCCGCGCCGGCCTCCTTCGGGATGACCGTGATGGTACGGCGGTTCCTCGGGCCTTTGACCTGGAATTTGACCGTGCCGTCAACGAGCGCGAACAGGGTGTGATCCTTGCCGATGCCGACGTGTTCGCCCGGATGGAACTGGGTTCCGCGCTGGCGGACGAGGATGTTGCCAGCAGCGACGAACTGGCCGCCGTAGCGTTTGACACCGAGGCGTTTCGATTCCGAATCGCGACCGTTGCGCGAACTGCCGCCTGCTTTTTTGTGAGCCATGTCGAGTAGCCTCCGGTCTCAGGCCGAAATCGCTTCGATGCGAATTTCGGTGTAGTTCTGGCGATGCCCCTGGTGCTTCTGATAGTGCTTGCGCCGACGCATCTTGAAAATCTTGATCTTGTCGTGACGACCGTGCGAGAGCACAGTCGCCGTAACGGTGGCCCCGGCAATCACAGGCGTGCCGATCTTCACCGACTCGCCTTCACCGACCATCAGAACCTGGTCGAGAGTGATTTGGGAACCCACGTCGGCCGGTATCTGTTCTACCTTGATCTTTTCGCTGG
>WRJU01000030.1 GCA_009778425.1 Pseudomonadota bacterium | reverse complement strand
GGTCGCCCCTACGAGGGAATCGCCGCCCCTGCGGCTTCACCCTGCTCGAACTCCTCGTCGTCATGGTCATCATCGGCCTGTTGGCGAGCCCTTTCTTCCTATCGCTCCGTTGCCGGAAGCGGCTACGCATGATGAGACCGAGCACTTTTTCGCGTACCTCGAATCGAGCATCGTGGCGAGCGGTTTCCTCGATCCCGCCAAACCCCGCCGCCTTATGGCAAGGTTGCGGCGGCTCTTCGGGCGCGCGCGGCTCGAAAAGGAGGAAGTCGCCATCCTGCGGGGTATTCTTTCCAGTTTCGACGCAGGTATGAAGAACAAGCAATAGATTCAGTAGAATAGGCGCTCTTGGATGCCTTTAGCCATCGGCGGACGGCAAAATGCCGCTCCTACGGAGTTCCAACTTTTCAGGGAACACTTCCATGTTCGAGCATTTGCGTGAAGATTTAGCCAGTGTGCGCGAGCGCGACCCGGCGGCACGTTCGACCTGGGAGGTGCTGACCTGCTACCCCGGCATCCATGCCCTGATCCTTCACCGTTTCGCGCACGCGGCTTGGCGTCGCCGTTTTTTCTGGTTGGGCCGTTTTATCAGCCATGTCGGGCGTTTTTTGACCGGCATCGAAATTCACCCGGCGGCGGTAATCGGGCGGCGCGTGTTCATTGACCACGGCATGGGCGTGGTGATTGGGGAAACCGCCGTCGTCGGCGACGACAGCACCATCTATCAGGGCGTGACCCTCGGCGGCACTTCGCTCTATCGCGGTGTCAAGCGCCATCCTACGCTCGGGCGCGGTGTTGTGGTGGGCGCGGGGGCGAAAGTGCTTGGCGGTTTTGAAGTCGGCGACGGCGCGCGGATCGGTTCCAACGCGGTAGTCATCAAGCCCGTACCCGCCGGGGCGACGGCAGTGGGAAACCCGGCGCATATCCTCGACCCCGGCCACAAACCGGATTCCGGCTCCAGCCATCCGGAGGAACGTGACGGATTTTCGGCCTACGGCGTGACGCGCAACATGGATGATCCGTTGGCCCGCGCCGTTCACGGCCTGCTCGAACACGCGGCGGACACGGATCGCCGCTTCAATCTCTTCGTCGAGCGCCTCGCGCAGACGGGCATCCATCTTGGTTCGGCGGCGGAGCCGAAGGATGATTTCGACGCAGATGAACTCTCGAAAATGGTGGATTGACCGCGCTTCAGGCACAACAGCCCCCAAAACAAAATTCAGGCTGCTTTTTGCTGCATGCTGCAACCTCCGTACCTGCAAGCATTCGCGGAGGCCAGCGGGCGTGTGAGCGGTCGTGCCGACGCTATTGATAACAGCGTTGTTGCTTCGTTGTGCTGCCGCTTTTTTCTATATCACGCAGCCACATCCAAACCATCTTCCTTCCGTTGAAAAGCAATCCAGCTACGGCGGATGAAATCTTCCTGCCACACCGCGCGCAGGGCGTGATGGTTGGGGAGAAGCGCGCCTATTCCCGTGATTTTGTCGATTTTTTGTGCATTGGCAGGCAAGGCACCCTTGTGCTTTTCAATGAATAAGCGGCCATAGCGAGCGTGTTCTTTATCATAACTGCCCATCGAGGCATGGATGACCGGGATGTCGCAACATACCCCGATCTTTTTGCCCGCGCGCCATGCGGAAAAACTGAAATCGAGGTCGTAGAGATGAAAACCATCGAAGGTGATTTCGTCAAAACCTATTTCTTCCGCAACCTCCCGGCGAGTCATGATGCAAAGGCCGTCGATGCCCTGGATGCCATCTACTAAGGGCCAGGGTTCAGGGGTCCATATCATCAGGTGGAGGAGTGTCTGTTTGTAAAAAAACGGGTGTGCAATCGCGCCAGATACCCAGGGAAGACCCGCATGCCACCATTTTTCCGCGATGACGCGGTGAGTGCCAGCAAAACCCAGAATATCGAAATCCTGTAGACGGCGGCTGATTTTCTGGCCGAAATCCGAGTCCAGGATCAGGATGTCGTCATGTGAGAAAATTACGATGTCGCCTCGTGCGCGCCGCAAGGCTCGGTTGTAGCCTTCAGCCAGTGATCGTGCGTCGTGAATGCCGATGATCTCGTGCGGAAAATCTGCAAGAAGCCGCTCATAACACGCGCTGGCCTGGGTAAATTTCAGGGCATCGATGCTGCAAATGATGACGGAGAAAGAGGGGGGCAATGAGGTATTCATGACATTTCCCCACCGGAACGACGGAAAATGGACAATGGGGCGCGGCGAAAAACATCTTCCGTCCAGAGCTTTATCAGGTTTTTGTGGTCATTGACGGAACACACTACGGCAGATGCCGGATACTGGTCGAAGAACATCATCTTACGGCGGTGTTCGTATTTCTTTGAAAAACATTCGGAATACTTTTGATAGTCGTCGGAAGAGAACACACTTTCATTACTCTGAACGCTCGTGGAAGCATGAATGTGGGGGATGTCGCAGCAAATCCCGATTTTGTAACCGGCAAGACTGGCCGCGAAACTGAAATCGCAGTCGTACAGATGCCAGCCGTCGAAGGTGTCGGAATCAAATCCGACAGCCGTTGCGACTTCGTGGCGGGCAATCATGCACAGTCCATCCAGTACTTCGATGCCGCCTGTCACTGGCCACTCTTGCGCGCCGTAAAGCGTGAGGCAAATGCAATCGGGATGACGGCGGGTCCAGTGGCAGAGCGCGCCGCTCAGGTGTCCCAGCGCAACAAACCAGGTGGGAGAAATCAGGCGCGAAGCACCGGCAAAGCCGAGGATGTCCCACGACTGCATCCGCGCACCGATTTTTTGTGCAAATTGTTTATCGAGAAAAGTGACATCGTCGTGGGAAAAAACCACGATGTCGCCCCGCGCGCGCTTTAAGCCCCGGTTATAGCCCTCGGCCAGCGAGCGAGCGTCGTGGATGCCGATGATCTCGTGTGGGACTCCATTGAACAAGCGTTCATAGTGAGTACTGACCTGGGCGAAATTCCA
>WRJU01000029.1 GCA_009778425.1 Pseudomonadota bacterium | reverse complement strand
AACGCTGCACAGGCAGCGATTTCCGCCGCCTCAGGCGTGCGGTTGTGCGGCGGGCGGCATTTGACGGCATTGGCGATGTAGACATCTTCGCCACGTTTGAGATCGAGCGCCGCCAGCATATGATCGAGCAGCCGGCCAGCCTGACCGACGAAAGGTTCGCCACGTCGGTCTTCTTCCGCCCCCGGCCCCTCGCCGACGAACATCCAGCGCGCCTCGCGATCTCCCACGCCGGGAACGGCCTGGGTGCGCTTTTCGCACAACACGCAAGCGCGACAAGCATGTATGGTTTCTTCGAGTTCCTGCCAATCCATCGCTGTAATAAGGGACGCGGACACGGCACGAACGCTTGTGGCAACAGGGGAAGAACTGGCGGGCGTGTCGGCATGCGTAGGAGTAAGCACACGCTGGCTGCTGCCATCCATCTCAGACGCTTCCCCTGGCGACAGCCCTGAAATAGTGGCATTGGCATCGGCCTCCCCCGTTTCCGCAGAAGTTCGCAGACGCCACAGCGGCGCAAACCCCATCTCCCGGAGAATGGCGAAACGGCGCGGGTTCATGGCTCAAACCTCATCACAATGGCGTCTTCGCGCCCCTCCGGGGATGGGTAATAACCCTTGCGCCGGGCTATTTCAACAAAGCCCGCGCGGCGGTAAAGCGCGAGGGCAGACAGATTGGAAGGGCGCACTTCGAGGAAAAACTGCCGTATGCCGGAGCATCGGGCGATAGAAAACAAGTATTCGAGCAGGCGGCTGCCCAAGCCGTGCCCCTGCGCGGCGCGTACTACGCTGATATTGAGCAGGTGGGCTTCATCGAGCACGACAAGCATGACCGCGTAGCCGACAGGCACATCGGCATCGCGCATCAGCCAGCAAGTATGCCCAGCCGCCAGTGAATCGGTAAAGTTTCTACGGCTCCACGGAAAACGGTGCAGGACGGTTTCCTGCTCCACGACCCAATCGAGATCATGCTCGGCCATCGGCACGAAACTCAACGAACAGGCCATCATGCCCTGTTCCCCCGTGCCAGACGCTCCGCCACGGTCAGCGCGACCTTGTCGCGCACATAAAGCGGAACGGCCTGTTCGGCGGAGACGATACCCGCCCTGCCCCGCGCCGCAGCCAACCGGGAAACGGCTTCGGCAGTAGGCACGGCCAAGGGGTCGCAACCGGCAAGCACTGCTCGCACGGGCGCGAGCGCCTGCCCGTAAGCAACGAAGGCCGATCCAAGGCCGAACCATTCCCCCTCCGGCAGCGGCAAAGCGGCAGGCCCGCAACAGACGGGCGCGGAGAGTTCTGTCGGCATGCCGTGTTCGAGCTTGTAACGCCCATAGTAGATTTCACCCATACGGGCGTCCGTTACCGCCAAGGCTTGAGGCAACGGCGATTGTGCGGCCAGAGCCGCCAAGCTGCACACGGGAATGACCCCTAGTCCGGCTCCCAGCGCCAACCCTTGTGCAAGGCCGCAAGCCAGCCGCAAACCGGTAAAGGCACCGGGGCCGGCACCGAACGCCACGGCATCGAGCGCGCTCACGCCAAGCCCGGCATCTGCCAATAAGGAACGGGCAAGGGCAAGCATGAGTTCCGAATGCTTGGCATGCCCATTGAGCCGTCGCGCGCTGATCTCGCCATCCAGATTCAACGCGACGCTGGCGCGTTCGCAGGAAGATTCAAAAGCCAGTAGTTTCATCGCCCGGTATTTTATCCGGGTCGACGCTAACCGTCCCTCACGCAGTCGACGTAATACTTGCCATCTTCCCCTTTCACCAGCCCGTGAATATCCGTCTCGAAACCGGGGAACGCGGCGTTGAAGTCGCGCGCAAAGGCAAGATAACGAACGATGATGGCGTTGAAACGCTCGCCCGGAATGAGCAGCGGGATACCCGGCGGATAGGGAGTCACCAGCATCGCCGTCACCCGCCCTTCCAGGTTGTCGAGCGCCACCCGCTCAATTTCGCGGTGCGCCATGCGGGCAAAGGCGTCGGCGGGTTTCATGACCGGAGTCATATCGGAAAGATACATCTCGGTAGTCAGGCGCGCGACATCGTGTTTCTTGTAGAACTGGTGTATCTCGTCACACAGATCCTTGAGGCCGATTCGCTCATACCTCGGATGCCGCGCGATGAATTCGGGCATCACGCGCCATAGCGGCTGGTTGCTGTCGTAGTCGTCCTTGAATTGCTGCAACTCCGTGAGCATCGTATTCCAGCGGCCCTTGGTAATGCCGATGGTAAACATGATGAAGAACGAATACAGCCCGGTTTTTTCGACGATGATGCCGTGTTCGGACAGATACTTGGTGACGATTGCGGCCGGGATGCCGGCATGGTCGGCAAAGTCGCCATCGACATCCAGCCCCGGCGTAATGATGGTGGCCTTGATCGGGTCGAGCATGTTGAAACCCGGCGCAAGGTCGCCGAAACCGTGCCAGCGTTCGTTGGCGCGCAGCATCCAATCCTCTTGGTTGAGCAAACCGTCGTCGTCGAGATGATCCGAACCCCAAACCTGAAACCACCAGTCATTCATGCCATAGTCGCCGCCCACTTTGCGCATGGCGCGGCGGAACTCGATGGCTTCGGCCAGCGACTCGTTGACCAGCGCCGTCCCGCCGGGCGCTTCCATCATCGCTGCCGCCACGTCGCAGGACGCGATAATCGCGTACTGCGGCGAAGTCGATGTGTGCATCAGATAGGCTTCATTGAAGATGTCGCGGTCGAGCTGTCGGGTCTCTGAATTCTGCACAAGGATTTGGGAGGCCTGCGACAGCCCGGCGAGCAACTTGTGGGTCGATTGAGTAGAGAAAACCATCGAATCCCGGCATCGCGGACGCCCTTCGCCTATGGCGTGATAATCGCCGTAGAAGTCGTGGAAGGCCGCATGCGGCAACCAGGCTTCGTCGAAATGCAGGGTGTCGATGTGACCGTCGAGCATCTGCTTGATGGTCTCGACGTTGTAGATCACCCC
>WRJU01000028.1 GCA_009778425.1 Pseudomonadota bacterium | reverse complement strand
GGCGCGATTGCCCGTTCGCCCGGCGACGCCCCGGATGTCGACGGCCTGGTCATCATTCCGGATGGCGAAGGGATCGAACCCGGCGATTTCGTCCGCGTCAGGATTACCGATTGCGACGTGCACGACCTCTACGCCGAACGCCTCGATGACGACGAAAACGGGGACTGAACCCGGCAGCGGCGCGTCCGACCTGCTGGAGCGTCTCGTTGCCCTCGTCGGCAGCCGTTTTGTGCTGACCGACACCGCCGCGATGTCGCCGTATCTCGCCGACTATCGCGGCAACTACCTTGGCCGCGCCCTGGCCGTGGTCAAACCGGCGAACACCGAAGAAGTCTCCGCCGTCGTCAAACTCTGCTCTGAGGCCGGTGTTCCGGTCGTCCCGCAAGGCGGCAATACCGGCCTGTGCGGCGGGGCGACGCCATTGCCGGACGGACGATCCATCCTCGTCAGCCTGTCGCGCCTGAACCGGATACGCGCGCTCGACGCCGCCAACGACACCCTCTGCGTGGAAGCCGGTTGTACCCTGGCTGCCGTGCGGGAAGCCGCCGCCGCCGCAGGGCGGCACTTTCCGCTCTCGCTGGCTTCCGACGGCAGTTGCGAAATCGGCGGCAATCTCTCCACCAACGCCGGCGGGGTGCAAGTGCTGCGCTACGGCAACATGCGCGAACTCACCCTTGGGCTGGAAGTCGTCCTGCCCGATGGCCGGGTCTGGAACGGCCTGCGGGGGCTACGCAAGGACAACACCGGCTACGATCTCAAACAACTCTTCATCGGTGCGGAAGGCACGCTGGGCATCATCACCGCCGCCGTCCTCAAACTCTTTCCCGCACCCAAAGCCAGGGCGACGGCCTGGGTAAGCGTCCCCACCCCGGCATCGGCGGTCGCGCTGCTCGCGCGCTTTCGCGCCGCCTGCGGCGACAGGGTGAGCGCCTTTGAACTCGTCGGGCATCCGTTGCTTGAACTGGTCTCCAGGCACATGCCGCGCTGCCGCCCCCCCTTGCCTGCGCCCTCGGACTGGTCGGTGCTGGTGGAATTGACTGAAGCCGCCGCCGACATCGCCCTCGCCCCCTTGCTTGAACAAACCTTGAACGCGGCCATTGGGGCAGGGGAGGCGAATGATGCCGCCGTCGCCACGACGCAGCCCCAAGCCGACGCCCTCTGGGCTTTGCGCGAAAACGCCAACGAAGCCCAAAAGCGCGAGGGCTTCAGCATCAAGCACGACATTTCCGTGCCCGTGAGCCGTATTCCTGAATTCATTGCCCGCGCCGATGCCGCTTTGCGCGCGTGGCTACCCGGTGTGCGCGTCATCGCTTTCGGCCACATCGGCGACGGCAACCTGCACTACAATCTGTTCCCGCCGCCCGGAGAGGATGAGGCCGCGTTCATCGCCCGCGCCGACGAAGCCAATCGCATCGTGTATGGGCTGGTTGCTGAACTTGAAGGCTCGATCTCGGCGGAACATGGACTGGGGCAACTCAAGCGCGAGGCAATATGCCGTTACAAGGATGCGCTCGAACTCGAACTCATGCGCGCGATCAAACACGCCCTCGACCCGCGCGGCCTGATGAATCCGGGGAAAGTACTCTGATAACAGAGCCTTTGTTTCTCAGGACGGAGTGCGCTCCTGCTATGGAAAAGGAGAGAGGGACTCAGGCCGCTGCCACTTCCGCCAGGCTGCATTTGGCAGTTCCGTAGCGGGTGCGCACCAGCAGGGGATAATCCTTGCCCCTGAAGAGGCCGAAATGCCCGATGTTGTAGCCAACGATGCGCCCATCCACTTGCCCGATGCGAACGATCCTGCCGATGCGAAAACCGGCCTGGATGGCGTTGGCCACGGTATGGCCGATACCGTGAGCGCTGTTGGGCGTGAGGTCGCTGTTTTCGCGCTTGCCCTGGATGAGTACAAAGCGTCGATTGTTCATGACAATTTCTCTGTTATGCAGGGTTGTTGTGCTATCCCCTGTAACGGCCATTTTTTCCCAGTTTTGACCGCCTGAGGGGCGGCGCGTGTGACCTCTTTCTCATGTTGGCACATAATCCGGGCCGATAAACGGCGACAGTGGCATGCCTGATGACCTCATCGCGCGAGAGGGCATAGAATGCCGGGAAACTCAATGGAGCAGTCATGAAGAAGATCGAAGCCATCATCAAACCGTTCAAACTCGAAGAAGTACGTGAAGCCCTATCGGAAATCGGCATCAGCGGCCTGACGGTGACTGAAGTGAAGGGTTTTGGCCGCCAGAAAGGGCATACCGAGCTTTACCGGGGTGCGGAATACGTGGTCGATTTTCTGCCCAAGGTGAAAATCGAAGTCGTGCTGGCCGACGAGGTCGTGGATCAGGCGGTCGAAGCCATCATCAAGGCCGCGCGCACCGGCAAGATCGGCGACGGCAAGATATTCGTGATGCCGGTGGAGCAGGTTGTACGCATTCGTACCGGGGAAACCGGGGAGGCTGCGACCTGAACAGTTGCGGGCGGCAAGATGCCGCCCGCCCCACATATGGCGTTACATCCGCAATCGCTCCGTTCAACTCATCTACGTTTGCCCCGTCAATCCTTTTTTGCCGCGAATTCCCGGATTTCCTGCGTGATTTTCATCGAGCAGAAACGCGGGCCGCACATCGAGCAGAAATGGGCGGTCTTGGCGGCGTCGACGGGCAGGGTCTCGTCGTGGAATACCCGCGCTTTGTCGGGGTCGAGGCCGAGGTTGAACTGGTCTTCCCAGCGGAATTCGTAGCGCGCCTTGGAGAGCGCGTTGTCCCGTATCTGCGCGCCGGGATGCCCTTTGGCGAGGTCGGCGGCATGCGCGGCGAGCTTGTAGGCGATGATGCCTTCCTTGACGTCGTTTTTATCCGGCAATCCCAGGTGTTCCTTGGGCGTGACGTAGCAAAGCATGGCCGTGCCGCGCCAGCCGATCATGGCCGCGCCGATGGCGCTGGCGATGTGGTC
>WRJU01000027.1 GCA_009778425.1 Pseudomonadota bacterium | reverse complement strand
CCTGGTTTTTAAAGAACTCGCCCCTCAAACTTCACAAGGGGCGAAAGAGGCGCGATTCTACAGACTTATCCGTACCTGTCAACTACCTTGTCAGGAAAATGGTTAAAACTTCAGACGCAGGCGATCCCAAAGCGCCGTCAGAGCCTGTGCCGCGCCCATTTTCAGACGATGGGAAACGATCATGCTCACTTCGGTATCGCCGGGATTGATTTCTACTGCGGCCACGCCGTTCTGACGCGCCCACCACACCGGATGGGCAATATAGGGAAAAACGCTGGTCGTGCCGATGGAAATCACGATATCCGGTGCTTCATCCATGACCCGCGCCAACTGCTCCAGTGCCAACCGGGGCAGCATTTCACCGAAGAGCACCACGTCAGGGCGCACCAGCCGCCCACACTTGGGGCATGTCGGCGGTAACGTCAGCCCCGCGTAATCTTCCACTTCGCGTTCTTCATCACACGCAGTACACAGCAGCCGATGCACGGTTCCGTGCATTTCGATCAGGTTTTTCGATCCGGCCTTGCGATGCAGGCTGTCGATGTTCTGGGTGAGCACCCAAAGGCCCGGTTTTTCCTCCTCAAACGCGGCAATCAGCCGATGCGCGGCATTCGGCCCGGCTCCCCGGCAATTGCTCTCGATCTGCCCGATATAGCGCCAGGTAACCTCTGGGCGGCGCGACAGCATGTGGCCGGAAAGCGCCTCCTCGATCGGAAAACCTTCGTCGGTCAGGCGGTCGTTATAAAGCCCGCCGATGCCCCGGTAGGTCGGCAAGCCGGAATCCGCTGAAATGCCCGCGCCGGTAATGAACAGCGGGCGCTCTGCGCGGCCAAGCAGGACTGCGACTTCATCCAGCATGGCCTCAAACGGTTCGTTCATCGTCACCCGCCGTCCCTCCTGCGGAGCCTCGTTCATTCAGTTCTTCCGGGAATCGGGGACGGAATCGGACGAGGTAATTTCAAGGTAGTGCTGGCGGTCGGCATCGAAACGCTGGTGCAGGCTGTCGCGCTCATTGACTTTTCTTTCGATGGCCGCGCGCGCCTGTGCCAATTCTTCGTCGGCATAATTCATCGCTTTTTTGAGATCAGCCGGGATCGGTTTATTCCCCAGGGTTTTCTTCTCGTCATCGAGGCTTTTGCGCCGCGCGACGAACCTTTCTTCATCGGTGCGCAACTCACCGATAGCCTTGTCGAGTTCGGCAACCTCGCGGTCGCGACGCTGATCGAGCGCCTCCAGCGAAGGGTATCTTTCCCGTAGCGCCTCGTCCTGGCGCTTCTGTCTGGCGGCTTCCTTCCGTGCCTCCTCCTGCTGGCGCGCCAGTTTCTTGCGGCGGGCGCTCTCATCGGGCGTGGGTTGCGCCTCCTCCTGGAAGACGACGACACCATTGACCTTTTGAACCCAGGCGCGGCCATAGCATTCTTTCGGCAAGGTATCGCCAAACACCGGACGACCGTTGATCTCGCAACTGAACACCTTCACCCCGCCGATCTTGCCCTTTCCCTGCTGCCCTACGGCGGAAAACGGCACGGCCAGCAATGCAACAACAGCAAGGCTTCGGAGAAATTTATCGTATCGCATCATGCGTTCCATAAGCATCCCGGTAAGCTTGGACAGCCGCAAGATTGTTCGTAAATTCCGGCGTATCGGCCAGGTAGGCGATCAAATCTTCGAGCGTCGCCACCGGCACGACCGGAACACCGTAAATCTCCCCGACTTCCTGCACTGCCGAAATTTTCCCCCGACCTCGCTCCATGCGATCCAGCGCGATGACGCCCCCCGCCGGTTCAGCGCCGTGAGAGCGGATGATGTCGACGGATTCCCGTACCGAAGTGCCCGCCGAAATCACGTCATCGAGAATCAGCACCCGTCCTTCAAGCGGCGCACCGATCAGCGTCCCGCCCTCGCCGTGATCCTTGGCTTCCTTGCGATTGAAGGCGAACGGCACATTCACCCCTTCCCCGGCCAGTCGCATCGCCGTGCCCGCCACCAGCGGGATACCCTTGTAAGCCGGGCCGAAAAGCATGTCGAACGCCACGCCGGAATCGAGAATTGCCTGAGCGTAAAACCCACACAACTCATTGAACGATCCCCCGTCGTCAAACAGGCCCGCGTTGAAAAAATAAGGCGAAACCCGCCCCGCCTTGGTCACGAACGACCCGAAGCGTAGCACGCCCTTACGACAGGAAAGCTCTATGAAATCACGGCTGAATGACATATTTGGCTCTTGTTTTGGCACAACGTTGCATTATATTGGATTCGATTTTGAACCACTTTTCAGAGAATGACATGGCAAAAATCGTCACTGCCAATCTTAACGGCATCCGTTCGGCAAGCAAAAAAGGCTTTTTCGACTGGCTTGCCCCACTTGAGGCCGATATTGTTTGCGTTCAGGAACTCAAGGCGCAGACCGGCGACATCTCCCCCGAAATGCACAATCCTGCCGGGCTGAAAAGCTGGTTTCATTGCGCCGACATGAAAGGCTACAGCGGCGTCGGCCTCTACAGCAGACACCCTCCCTTGCGGGTCATCGAAGGGCTTGGCTTGCCCGACATCGACGCAGAAGGACGCTACTTGCAACTTGATTTCGAGGCGCTGTCCGTCGTCTCGCTTTACCTGCCCTCTGGTTCCAGTTCCCCCGAACGCCAAGCTGCCAAGTTCAGCTTTATGGAACGCTTCCTGCCTCATCTCGCCAGACTTGCGGCGAGTGGCCGCGAATGCGTGATTTGTGGCGATTGGAATATCGCGCACCGTGAGATTGACCTCAAAAACTGGAAAAGCAACCAGAAGAACTCCGGTTTTCTGCCCGAAGAGCGCGCTTGGCTTACGCGCGTATTTGAAGAACTTGCTTGGGTCGACGTTTACCGTCATCTTTATCCCGAAGCGCGTGAAGAAGCCTATACATGGTGGTCAAACCGGGGACAGGCATGGATTAAAA
>WRJU01000026.1 GCA_009778425.1 Pseudomonadota bacterium | reverse complement strand
CAGCGCACACGCTTCTCCGTCCAGGATCAACTCGCCCAACTGCGGCTTGCGCGGCTCACCGGCACGGTAAATCTTTACAAGGCGCTTGGCGGGGGTTGGGGACATTCTGAGGAGTAGAGAGTTCGGCGTGAACACGGATTCGGCTGACAGGTGTAGTGCGGCCATTGAGGCTGCCGGACACGATGCCGATTTGCGTCACGATACCGAATTGCGCACCATCCGTAAGCGGCTTGGATTGGAGCAAGCAGAAGCGGAACGGCTCTTCGGTGGCGGTGTTTCCGCGTTCTCTGCAGATATTATGTTGTCACTCGCGTGACAGTGTAAAAAATACCGATATTTTTGTCACGGCAAAAGCGCTTGAACCGTTGTCATAGCATGTTTATATAAGCGCCAAACACGGTCTCAGCGTTTTCCCAAAACACGTCATCGAGAATTTCATCCTCGCGCATGCCGCGCAGAGCCAGCCGGTAGGCGGCCTGGTTCTTTTCGGGGAAATGGCCGTCATTCCATTTCTTGGACGCCTCTTTGCGAGCCTTGTCTTCGTTGCCCTCGCGGGCAAGGACGCAAGCGTATTCCCAGGCCGATTTCGGGAAAAAGCGTAGCGGTTCCCGCAGTCCCGCACGGTAGAGCACCAGCAATTTTTCGAGATGCGCGCGCGCATCAGTTGCGGGCAAGGGGCGCAACACGAATTCGCCATCGCGCGATATGACGCGAGTCCGGCATTCCACCCCCGGCGGAGGGGCGGCACAGAGCGTTAAATGGTCGAGCCAGGCCGCGAGCGCATCGTTCGCGCGGGTATCATCGTAGCGCCAGGTAAGGTGCCCATCCGCGCGCAACGCGCCGAACGCGGCGCGCAGTTCCCAGGTTTCGATTTCGGTTTCGTGTTCGGGATGGGGCGCAAGCGTGAATGGGAGCTTCACGGTATGCACCGGGCAGCGTGACTCGGCGAGCGCCGCGTTCACTCGGCCGGTAAAATCGCGCAGGGAAACCAGTTCACGGCGCAAGGCCCCTTCCCCCAAGCTCCCGGCAGGGTATTCCCCTCCCGCGCGGGCAAGGGAAAACAGCGCCTCGTCAGTGATCGAAGCGCCCTCTTCTCCCCCCGCTTCCAGCAGGATGGGTAGCAAACGCACCACGAGCGCGCGGCGCGCTTGCCAGTCCGGAACGAACGGCTCGACATCGGCGAGTTCTTCTTCGCTTTCCGGGAGATCAAGCCCTAAACGCTCGCGCAGCAGATAACGGCATGGATTGCTGAAAAAACGCTTGAGTTGGGCGAGATCGACGCAACGCCATTCTTCGCCCGGCAGCGGAAGCGGAGAGGTAAAAAACGGCCTGCCGCCCTCTTCTTCAACATGGTCATCGTTTTCATCTTCCTCGACAAAACGCGCTTCCACACGCATTTTTTCCCTGGTCGCCTGTGTTTGTTGCTGGCGAAAACGCTCATCGAGCGCACGGGCGAATTCGCCGTTGAAACTCTCAAGGCGCTCGTCTCTTTTGCCTTCCGTCACGAAATAGTCAGGCGAAAAGGATTGCAGGGGGTGCTCCACGATCAGCCGGGCGCGAGCCTGGGCAATCGAATCCGATCTTTCCGGGTTTTCGGCGCAGGCAGTGGCAAGCACATCGAGCAGTTCTTCGACCAGCACCGAAGGCAACAATGCTGCGTTGTCCCGCGCGTTGCGCCCGACGCAGGACAAATGCAGCACGTCGCGCGCGGACAGCACGACATCGAGAAAAAGATTGCGCTCGTCGTCCCGCCGCTGGCGGTCGCCCTTCTGCGGAAAAGCTGCCATGAGATCGAACTCTTCGGCGCGATCACGGGTGGGGAACGCGTCGTTGTCCAGCCCGATGACGCACACCACACGGTACGGCAAACCGCGCAGGGCAAACAGGGCGCTGAATGTGACCGCGCCTCCCGGTACGCTGCCGTGCAGAGTTTCATCGAGCCGTTCGGCCAGTGCCATGTGAATGACATCGAGCGGCAACGCCGCTCCGGCCTCCTGCCCATCGAGACCGGCGGCGGCCATATCGTCGGCCAGCGCGTTGACCGCCCCCCGCACGGCGCGCATCTCCTCGGCGTGTTCCGGAGCCTCTCCCATCAAGGCCGTGAGCGAGGCCAACAGCACGGCTCGCCAGCCTCCGGCATCGTGCGCTCGCAACAATTCGACGCGCAAACGATTCAGGATGCGGGCGTAATGCCAGAACGCGCCCAACGCCAGACCGGCGCTGCCTTGCGGCGCGTGAGGGATGCCTGTTTGCCCGGCGAAAAGCGCGCGAGAAGCCACATCGCCCGCCGCCCAGGACAAAAACAACCGGGCAAGCCCCGCCTCCACGGTATGCCCGCCGCCCGCGCCCGCAGCCTGTGCCTGTTCCGAATCCAGCCCCCAACGGATGCCCGCCTCGTGCATCCAGTCGCGCACCTGCTCCAGCGCGGATTCAGCCAGCCCGAAATGCGCCGCCACCAGCGGTTGCCGCAGCAGGTCGAACACCCGGCTTGCGGGCGCGTTGCCCGCCGCCAAGCTCAGCAGATCATCGAGCGCCCGCGCAACCGGGTTTTCCTCCGTTCGCCCCTGCCCTGTGATGCGCCACGGGATAAACCGCTTTCGCGGCGCTGTGCCGAATACCGCCTCGATCAACGGCGCGCAAGCGGCGAGATCGGGCATGAGGACGACGATTTCATCCGGGCGCAAACCTTCCCGTTCCTTGAACAGCCCCAACAGGCGGTCATGCAGCACTTCCAGCTCGCGGATACGCGAGTGGCACAGATGCAGTTCGATACTGCGGTCGTGTTCATCCAGACGGATACTGCCCGCGTCGAGTTCCCGCAGATCGAGAAAAGCGTTTTGCAAGCGCGCCAGCAAATGAGAACCCGCATGCGGCGACCATTCCGCGTTTTCCAGCACGGGATTTTCGCCTTCAAACAGGGATGC
>WRJU01000025.1 GCA_009778425.1 Pseudomonadota bacterium | reverse complement strand
ATAGTGGTGGAATTATGGCTGACTGCTGACATACCCGCGCTTTCTCACGCTTTTGGCATTGCGGGGTTTCAAGGGAAGCATGGGTGAACATTATGGTTAAGTAAAGCCTGATTGCTAATTCCCGCAAGCTTGCCACCGATCCGTACCCTCCCCACGAAAGACCGGCACCCGCATGCAATTTTCCCAGAACCGTCCTTTATCCACGACGGGCAAAAAAAACCGCCGCTATCATGATCAGGCTCTCTTTTGCGGACACTTCCTGACATGGCGACTTCCCGCATCGAACGCCTCGTGGCCACTGCCGATGAAATCAAACGCAGCACGCCCAAGACTCAGAGCGCGCTGCTCGAACGCCAGGTGACATCCAATGGCCACATGCCGAGGCCGGATGACCTCGCGCGCTTGCTGAAAAGCGTCGCGGTTCTCTGAGCTTTTCAAACATGCCCGCCCTGCCCGCCCGCCTGCGCGCCGTGTTCCGGCTGGGGCCGGGCAGGCCGGAAGCCGCGCCGATCAGCTTGCGGCAGGGGCGCATTTATCTCTTGCCCACATTGCCAGGGCTGGCCTTCGCGGGTGTGCTGGCAATTATGCTGGTTGCTTCGATCAATTACGGCATCAGCCTGGGTTACGCGTTTGCGTTCCTGCTCGGCGGCATCGGGATTGCCAGCGTCCTTTGCGCTTTCCGCAATCTGTTGCGGATCACGATCCGGTATGGCAAGGCGGAATCCGCGTTTCCCGGCGGCAATGTGGTGTTTCATTTGCTCATCGAAAATCCCGACCCGCGCCGCCGCCCTGCCCTGCGCCTGTTCGACACCGGCAAACGGGGAGAAACCTCTTTCGACCTGCCCCCAAATACTTGCGTTGAAACTCTCCTGGCCCTGCCCGCGCAACGGCGCGGCGTGCTGCCGATCGGCCGCACGGTGATCGAAACGCGCTGGCCCCTTGGGCTTGTCCGCGCCTGGAGCGTATTGGTGCCGGATATGGAAGCCCTGGTTTTTCCCAAACCGGAAGTCGGCTCCCCTCCGCCCGTGCGCCCTCCGGGCGACCGGCCTGCGGACTTGGGGAGCCTGTGCCCCGGCAATGAGGATTTCGCAGGATTACGTGCTTACCGGGATACGGATTCGCCCCGGCGTGTGGCCTGGAAGGTTTACGCGCGGGACGGGGTGATGATGACAAAGGAGTTTTCGGCTTCGGCCAGCGGCGAGTTGCTCTTCAACTGGGATGATTTGCCTACCGGATTGCCGGAAGAGGCGCGGCTGTCAAGGCTGGCTACCTGGTTGTTGCGTGCCGGACAGGCCGAGGAGCGTTACGCGCTACGGTTGCCCGCGTGCGAATTTCCCTCCGCGCGGGGCGAAGCGCATTTGCGCCGTTGTCTCGGCGCGCTGGCACGCCACGGGACAGAACGGGAAAAGAGATGGGAATAAGGGCATTGAACGCGCGGCTGTCCGGCGTTTTGTTCCGTGGCCGCCCCGTCCCTCCGGAACACGCCAAGCCCATCGAAACCTCCCTGCGCCGCGACCAGGGCATCTGGTTACTGGCCGCCGTGGCGCTGACCTTCGCCGCCCATCTGCCAAAATTGCCCATTTGGGTCATCGCGCTCTGCGCGATGTTGCTCATCTGGCGCAGTTGGCGCTTCTTGCATGGGAAAGCCGCCCCGCCGCGTTGGGTATTGCCGCCGCTCGTGCTGGCCGTCGCCATCGGCGTGCGCTTCGACATGGGGCAATTTCTCGGCAAGACGCCAGGGCTGGTTTTCCTGGCGGCGCTGCTCTGCCTGAAGCTGCTGGAAATACGGAACATGCGCGATATCCGCGTCGTGGTATTTCTGTGCTTCTTTCTCCAGTTCGGGCTATTTTTCAACGATCAATCCCTGTCTGCCGCAGCGATGGTTCTCATTGCCCTGACAGTCACGCTCGGCTGCCAGGTCGCGCTGACGGACCCATCCAGCAGCGCGCGCGAGCGCCTGAGGATGGGCGCGCTGCTGCTCGCGCAGGGCTTGCCGTTCATGGTGGCGCTGTTCCTGTTTTTTCCCCGCACGGCCTCGCCGCTGTGGGGCATCCCGGCGGATGCGGTCGCCGTCAGCGGTTTGTCCGATTCGATGTCGCAGGGCACGATCAGCGAGTTGATTCTGTCGGATGCACTCGCTTTCACCGTGGAATTCAACGGTCCCGTCCCGACACCTGCCGACCGCTACTGGCGCGGCCCGGTCTTGAGCCACTTCGATGGACATACCTGGCGCATGGCGGTGCACCCGCTGAAAAACCATCCGGCCTACACACCTTCCGGCCGCCATTTTGAATACAAAATCATATCCGAGCCCCATCAACAGCACTGGCTGCCCGCTCTCGATTACCCTGCCGGGCCGGTAGAAGGGGTGCGTTTTTCCCACGATTTTCAGGCACTGACGCGCCAGCCGGTCAGCCGCCGCGCGCGATTCGTTTTCAGTTCCTTTCCCGATACGGCGGTTGGGTTGAACGAAAACCCGGCGGCGCTCGATCAAGCCCGTCGGTTGCCCGCGTTTGGCAATCCCCAAGCGCGGGAACTGGCCGCCAAACTGAAAGCAGAGACGCCCCAACAAACGGTTGGACGGATTCTTGAATGGCTTTTCGATGGACAGTTCGCCTATACGCTGCAACCTCCAAAATTGAAAGAAAACGCCATCGACTCTTTCCTGTTCGAGACCCGCATGGGATTTTGCGAACACTTCGCCGAAGCCTTCGTTTTCCTGGCACGCGCGGCGGATGTCCCGGCGCGCGTGGTCACGGGCTACCAGGGAGGGCGTATCAACCCCATCAACGGAGCCTTCAGCGTACGCCTGTCGGATGCCCACGCCTGGGCTGAAGTCTGGTATGCGGGGCGCGGTTGGGTCAGGGTCGATCCCACTGCGCTCGTTGCGCCAACGCGCATCGACGAAGGGCTGGAAGGG
>WRJU01000024.1 GCA_009778425.1 Pseudomonadota bacterium | reverse complement strand
CGTGGATTGGCGATTTCCTCGAAACGCAGCCTTGCTTGCCGCAAAGGCGGATAAGCACGCCAGAACCCTTCAGGCCCCCGAAAATCGGCCAGCCCCGAATCAACGCCCATCCCTGCGCCAGCGGCAATGAGCAGGCCGGAAGACCGAGCAATCCGCTCGGCACAGCGGAGGAAAAGCGAGGCGTCTGAAATCATGGGACTCGGATGAGATTGGGAATGGTGCGCTTGTTCAAACGGCAACGACCCCACGCTCGATCACTTCGGATACCCAGGCGTTCAGACTCTTGCCTTGAGTTTCAGCAACTATTGCTGCACGAGCATGCAGTTCCGGCGAAAGGCGCAGACGGAACTGTCCGGAATAGGGGTGGTTCGGTTGCCGTCCCAAATTCTTGCAAGTTTCCAGGTAATCATCAACAGCCTCTTCAAAGGCTGCGCGCAGCCCACCAACGCTATCGCCGTGAAAGCCAATCACATCACGGATTCCGGCGATGTGTCCCACGAAACATTGATCCTCTTCGCTGTATTCCACACGCGCCGCATACCCCTTGTGCATCATCGTATTCATGGCTTCACCTCTATATATTCCAAAAATTGCCGCGCATCGCGCACCTGATAAGGCTTTGCTTCCTTTTCCGGGTGCGGACGATGGAAAGTCACAATGACTCCTTTTTTCTCAAAACGCACCCGCGAACCGTTGCCTTCGATCACCCGGCAGCCAAGCGCCACCAACAATGCCTCGATGCGCCGCCATTCCAACGTCCTGGAAACCGGGTCGGTGAAGATGGCAATCAGGGTTTTACGATGCGTGGCATTCATGGTTTAATGGTATCAGAACATGGAACCATGTCAAGCCATGTTCCTGTTTGCGTCAGGTTCTTGTTTGCGGGGAATTCAGATTCTCTTTTATAGTTCGCAATTTACCTGCCGTGCCGATCCCGACATGGACTCAATCCACATTCGCGGTGCCCGTACCCATAACCTGAAGAACATCAGCCTCGACCTGCCGCGCAACCGGCTCACGGTCATAACCGGCCTGTCTGGTTCGGGCAAGTCGTCGCTGGCGTTCGATACGCTTTACGCCGAGGGGCAGCGGCGCTACGTGGAATCCCTCTCCGCCTACGCCCGCCAGTTCCTGCAACTGATGGAAAAGCCGGATGTCGACCTGATCGAAGGACTCTCACCGGCCATCGCCATCGAGCAGAAGGCCGCCAGCCACAATCCGCGCTCCACGGTCGGAACCGTCACGGAAATCCATGACTACCTGCGCTTGCTCTATGCCCGCGCGGGGACTCCGCACTGCCCCCGTCACCCCGACCGGACGCTGGACGCGCAAAGCGTGACGCAAATGGTCGATCAGGTATTGGCGTTGCCTGTCGATTCCCGCGTGATGATCCTCGCGCCGGTACTGACAGGCCGGAAAGGAGAACAGCAGGAGTTGCTCGCCAGCCTCGCGGCGCAGGGTTTCGTGCGGGCGCGGATCGACGGCGCCATTGTCGATCTGGACGAGCCGCCGCCACTGAACAAAAACCGCCGCCACGAGATCGAAATTGTCATCGACCGCCTGCGTGTGCGCCCCGAACTGCGCGGCAGGCTGGCCGAATCGTTCGAGACGGCGCTTGCGTACAGCGACGGGCGCGCAATCGCGGTGGAAATGGACGGCGGCAGGGAATACCCGTTTTCAGCCCGCTTCGCCTGTCCGGTGTGCGACTTTGCCCTGCCCACGCTGGAACCGCGCCTGTTCTCGTTCAATAACCCGGCGGGCGCATGCCCACGTTGCGACGGCTTGGGGCAAATCGCGTTCTTCGACCCGCAACGGGTCGTCGCCCACCCGGAACTTTCATTGGCCGCTGGAGCCATCCGGGGTTGGGACAGGCGCAACCAGTTTTACTTCCAGATGATCGAGTGTCTGGCCGCGCATTACGGGTTCGATGCCGAGACGCCCTTCAACAGCCTACCGAAAAAAGCGCAAGAGGCCGTACTCCACGGATCGGGGGATGAGCGCATCGCGTTCCGTTATTTTTCCGACAAGGGGCGCACGGTCACGAAGTCGCATCCGTTCGAGGGAATCATTCCCAACATGGAGCGGCGTTTCCGCGATACCGATTCGGTACTGGTGCGCGAAGAATTGTTGAAATACCGCGCCAGCCGCCCCTGCCCGGACTGCGGCGGCGCGCGCCTGACCCCGGCGGCCCGGCATGTGCTGGTCGGGAACCTGTCGCTGCCCAAGGTCGCCGCCCTGCCGCTGTCGCGCTGTCTGGCGTTTTTCAAGGACTTGCAACTCGAAGGGCAACGCGCGCTCATCGCCGACAAAATCGTCCGGGAAATCACCGCGCGCCTAGGGTTTCTGGACAATGTCGGCCTCGGCTACCTGAGCCTGGAGCGCGCCGCCGACACCCTTTCCGGCGGAGAAGCGCAGCGTATCCGGCTGGCAAGCCAGATCGGATCGGGACTCACCGGGGTCATGTACGTGCTCGACGAACCTTCCATCGGCCTGCACCAGCGCGACAACGGCCGCCTGCTGGAAACCCTGGGCCGGTTGCGCGATCTCGGCAACACGGTGATCGTCGTCGAACACGACGAAGAGGCCATGCGCGCCGCCGACCATCTCGTCGACATGGGCCCTGGCGCGGGCGAAACCGGCGGAGAGGTCATCGCCAGCGGCACGCCCGAGGCGGTCATCGAGAACCCCGCCTCCGTCACCGGCGCATGGCTCGCAGGGCGACGCAGGATTGCGCTGCCCACGCGGCGCGTCCCGATGGATGCCGCGCGCCTCATCCGCATCGTCGGTGCAAGCGGCAACAACCTGAAAAGGCTCGACGTCGACATCCCCATCGGGCTTTTCGTTTGCGTCACCGGCGTTTCAGGTTCGGGCAAATCCACGCTCATCAACGACACCCTGAGCGCGGCAGCCAGCAGCCA
>WRJU01000023.1 GCA_009778425.1 Pseudomonadota bacterium | reverse complement strand
AAAACCTGTAACACTACTGGAGCGGGTGAAGGGAATCGAACCCTCGTCATAAGCTTGGAAGGCTTCTGCTCTACCATTGAGCTACACCCGCCCACGCCCAGCGCCTGTCGATTACCCAAACCGCCCCACCGATTATGCCTGGTGGAGGGGGAAGGATTCGAACCTTCGAAGGCTGTGCCGCCGGATTTACAGTCCGGACCCGTTGACCGCTTGGGTAACCCCTCCAAACGCGAAGCGTGGGATTGTAACAGGGAAAGAGGGACTGTCAAACTGTTTTGATTGCTACCCCACCGCGCGAGCGCCCGGAAGGCTCCCGTCGCCGACAAGCGGGAGAGGGGTTGGAGCAACAGCCCGGTATAGGCTCATCAAAAATTTGATACATGTCAAATGCTTCACAAGCGAATGGATAGTATGGTCGTGTAATTGCAACTGACGACCGCCTGAACATGGCCTCAGGTGGTTTTACGCCAAATCAGCGCTTGGCCATGACCGCATGGTTTCTACTTCCGGCCCCTCAAAAACGGGGGTTTGCCGAACGTCCAACAGGAGGAATAAAAGAATGAGGCATCCGTTCAAAGCTCTATTTTTCGTTGCTATGTTTACCTGTTGCGCTTCCGCCCAGGCTTTTGACGCTGTAGCGGCCAAAGCCTTGGCGAAGAGCAATACCTGCACCAAATGCCATGACCCAGGAAAAGAGGCCACGCCCTTTAAAAAGATCGCAGAAAAATACCGTAACGACCCACAGGCTGAAACCAAACTCATCAAGCACCTTACTACCAACCCGCAGGTGACGTTCCTGGACGGTTCAAAGGATGAGCACAAAACCGTCAGAATGACTCCTGCCAACGATGAAGCACAGTTGAAGAACCTGATTCAGTGGGTGCTTTCCCATTGAGCTTGCGAACCCCAGCATCGACATTACACCCTCGTTCCACCGTTGGGGTGCGCATTCCATGATCTGCCGTCATTGCGAGCTGAGCGAAGCTCCTCGCAATGACGTGCCTCACGTCATGACTGCCACAGACATCCGCCGCTTGCGCCTTTGATGTCGGCCAGCACTGCGTCATGCGCGGCCAGTTCTTCGCTTGATGCGCGCAAGACTTTCAATGGCGTTCGTTCCGTGCCTGGGGCAAGGCTTGCGCCGGCATCGGGTCTCGGTTCCTCTTCCAGCGCCATCATCAGGCTTTCCTGCCCGCGCGTCATCGCCAGATAGACTTCGGCAAGCAGTTCGGCATCGAGCAGCGCGCCGTGCAGGGTGCGGTGGGCATTGCTGACCCCGAAGCGTTCGCACAGGGCATCGAGCGAGGCTTTTTTGCCGGGATTCTGCTCGCGCGCCAGCGCCAGGGTGTCGATGACCTTGCCGCTGTCCAATTCCCTGATGATGGGTCGCCCCGCCAATTTCAGCTCATTGACGAGAAACCCGACATCGAACGGGGCGTTGTGGATGATCAATTCCGCGTCGCGCACGAAATCCTCGAACTCCTGCGCGACTGCGGCAAATACGCGCTTATCGGCCAGGAAGTCGTTATGGATGCCGTGTATGCCTGTCGCCTCGGCGGAAATGGCGCGTTCCGGGTTGATATAGGTGTGGTAACGCCGCCCGGTGAGCATGCGGTTGAGCAGTTCGACGCAGCCTATTTCGATGACGCGGTCGCCGTTTTTCCAGTCCAGGCCAGTGGTTTCGGTGTCGAGTACGATTTGTCTCATCGTTGCAAAATTTGTTCAGGGCAGTTGAATTGTAATTTAGGCCCACCAATACCGGACGATATGAAAAAAGATCGGCGCGGAGAAACTCACCGAGTCGACGCGATCAAGCATTCCGCCGTGGCCTTCGATCATCTGACCCCAGTCCTTGATGCCGCGATCGCGTTTGATGGCCGAGAGCACAAAACCGCCGAAGAATCCGAGGACGTTGATCGTTAGCGCAATCAGCGCAGCTTGCCACCATGTAAATGGCGTAATCCACCAGAGCGCCGCCCCTACGGCAGTCGAGGTCAGTACGCCACCGATGAGCCCTTCCAGTGTTTTTGAGGGAGAAATTTCCGGGGCAAGTTTGCGGCTTCCCAGAAGTTTGCCCCACACATACTGGAACACGTCGCTCGACTGAACAGTCAGTAGCAGAAAGACGATCAACTGCAAATTGCGTCCGGTGAAACTGGCAATATCGAGCACCAGCAGCGCGGGTACATGCGAGAGGCAATACACGCAGATCATCAGCCCCCATTGCACCTTGGCGGCGCGCTCCAGGAAGCGCGTCGTGTCTGCGCCGAGCGTCGATGAAATGGGAAGCAGCAGAAAGGCATAGACAGGGATCAAGATTGAGAACAAGCCATACCAGCCAATGCCGATCAGCCAGTATTGCAGGGGCAGAAAAAAGAAAAAACACCAGAGAAGCGCCCGGTAGTCGCCTCGCCGGGTGTATGTCACCGAAATGTATTCCCGTAGCGCCTGGAGAGAAATGAAAGCGAAGAGCACGATGACGGCCGTGTTCCCTGCCCAGAACGCCAATGCCAGGATGAGCACCATGACCCACCATGCGTTGATGCGCGCGTTCAGGTTGATGATGACGGAGTTCGTCCGTCCTCCGATCAAGCACATTCGCAAAATGAGCCCGACGAGGCTGGCAACAAACAGGCATCCGGTGATACCTGCGAAGACGAGCAACAGGGTATGCGATGAAGAATATTCCAGGGTACTCATGCTTGATTTACTCGGAAGGTTCCAGGGCAAGCAGTGCATCCTGGCAACGGGAAAGGAAATCGGCGCGGCGTTCGCCTGGTTCAAGTGTAACCGGCGTACCGATTGTCACCGTGCACAAGAGAGGTACGACCAGTATTCCTCCCTTTGGCATGGCACGCCCGAGGTTCTCGATCCAGACCGGAATGAATTCGGTATCGGGTCGTTTTTCGGC
>WRJU01000022.1 GCA_009778425.1 Pseudomonadota bacterium | reverse complement strand
GTCTCGATGTTGACGAAGGCCAGTTCCACTTCCTTGCCGGAGGGCTTGATGGCCTTTTCGCGGCGGGTGACGTGAATGGCCGGACAGCCGATTTCCACGCAGTTGCCGCAACCGGTACAGGCGGTCTCGATGACCTCGAAGGGAGGCTCTTTCTTGTATTCGTCGATCAGCACACAGGGGCGGTTGGTGATGATGACCGAGGGGCCCTTGTGCTTGACTTCTTCGCGCAAGGTCTTGAAGAGGACGGGCAGCAGGTAGGGGTCGATCACATGGATGTGTTCAGGGGCGATGCCGAGGGATTCGACCACTTTGGCGAAGTCGATCTGTAGCGCTGCTTCGCCGTGGATGTCGCGCCCGCTCGCCGGGTTGTCCTGCCCGCCGGTCATGCCGACGGTGCGGTTGTCCAGGAGGAGCACGGTGACGTTGCCACGGTTATAGGCGATGTCGAGCAAGCCCTGCATGCCCATGTGCATGAAAGTGGAATCGCCGATGACGGCGACGATATTTTTCTTTTCGTCATCCGGGCCGCGCCCCTTGTCCATGCCGAGCGCCATGCCCATCGAAGCGCCCATGCAGATGGTGGTGTCGAGCGCGTTCCAGGGATGGCCCGCGCCGAGGGTGTAGCAGCCGATGTCGCCCGCGATGGTGACGTTGCGCAACTGGGAGAGGGTGTAATACACGCCCAGGTGCGGGCAAGCCACGCACATCGTGGGCGGGCGCGGGAAGACCGGCATCGGGGCGGGCAGGGGCGCGGCGGCGCTATCGGCGGCGTCCCGCAGTTCCGGGAAAAGGGGTGCGAGATGCTTTTTCAGGACGAACGGGGGCATTTCCCCGGCAGCGGGAAGCAGATCCTTGCCGCGCGCCGGAATGCCCTCAGCACGGATTTCGGTTTCGAGCAGTTGTTCGGTTTCTTCGACGACAACGAGGGTCTCTACCTGATCGGCAAGCTCCCGCACTTTGTTCATCGGAACGGGGTAGGAGATACCGAGCTTGAGGACGGGAGACTCAGGGAAGGCTTCACGCACGTGCATATAGGCGGGGCCGGAAGTGATGAAACCGACGCGCTTGTCGCTACCGGGTTCCAGCCGGTTGAAGGCGCTCGTCGCGGACTCCTCAATAAGCGCCTTTTCCCGCGCAAAGACTTCGGGGACGCGCTTTTGCGCGTTGGCGGGAACCATCACCCAACGCGCGGGATTCTTGACGAAGCCGTCTGCGGCGCGTTTGACTTCGCGCGCGCCGACTTCGACCAGGCATTTCACATGGCAGATGCGGGTCGTGAGCCGCAGGATGACCGGGGCGTTGAATTTTTCCGAGAACGCAAAAGCGGCCAGCGTCATTTCATAGGCTTCCTGCGAATCGGAAGGCTCCATGATGGGCAGGTGCGCGAAACGCCCCCAGAAGCGCGAATCCTGCTCGTTTTGCGAAGAAGAAAAACCCACGTCGTCGGCTACGGCGATGACGAGCCCGCCGACGACGCCAGTGAGCGTGAGCGTCATCAGCGCGTCGGCGGCGACGTTCAAGCCCACATGCTTCATCGCGCAAAAACTGCGCGCCCCGGCGATGGACGCGCCAATGGCAACTTCGAGCGAGACTTTCTCATTCACCGACCATTCGGCGTAGAGGTCAGGATAGCGCGCAACGTTCTCCAGAATTTCCGTGGAGGGCGTGCCTGGATAAGCGGCTGCGACGCGCACGCCCGCATCCCACACTGCGCGGGCAATGGCTTCGTTGCCGGACATCAGGAGGCGGGAACCGGCGGGGGGCGGGGTGAAAGATTTGGCGCTCAAGGTGTGTTCCTTCGGGGGGTAGGATCGGAGTCGGGATCAAAAGATAGATTTTGCCGTGATTGTGCCCGCGTGACTACGAAGTCTCTATTGTGAGAATCAGATGAACGGATTGACGACGCGCAACCGTTCTTCCAGCAACAGGCCGTGCTGCATGTCTTCAGAATAGAGAATGCCACAGTCCGCAAGGAGTGCGGCTGCGGCGATGAGGGCATCGTAGAAGTTCAGTTGATAGCGTTCGGCAAGCCGCCTGGCGGTGTCGTGAGTAGTTTCAGTGAGTGGCTCGACGGGGCATTGCGCGCGGATGACGCTCAGGAAGTGTTCTACCTGCGCCCAGGAGGCTTGGAGCTTCCGGCGCATGACACTGCTGATCTCATTCAATACCTGTACGCCGATGAGGCAATTCGTGTGCAGGAGGGACTGAGCCACTGCGGCTTTCCGGGCATCCATCGAGAGCAGGTAGAGCGGTATGTTGCTGTCGGCGAACGCGCGCGGCCTGACGGCCGTGTAAGTTGGCGCGCAACTGTCGGAAACCTTTTTCAACTCAACGTCGAGCATTGGCTTCTTCCCGATCAAACCTGAAATCGGCGGGCAACAAGGGCATTTCCGCCCGAATCTTGCGTATGGCCGCATCGAAGCCGTCTTCGGTGAGTGTTTTCTTCTTCACGACGACTTCCACTTCTTCCCCCTCACGCAAATCCAGTTCCTTGATAAGCGACGAGGGCAGACGAACGGCGAGGCTGTTGCCCCACTTGGAGACGCGCATGGCGACTCTCCTTTTTGCTTGATATACATCCACTCTGTATTGTATATCATTCTCCTCGGTGACCGAGTCTCAAGTTTTCCGCGTTCGTACTCTCTATACTAAAATCCCTTCTTCTCCTGCATGCCCGCGCCTGGGCGGTTTTTTCCCTCTTCGATCAACATTGCCATGATTCTCCCTCCCGCCACACTCGCCATGTTGGGCGGCGGCCAGTTGGGCCGTTTTTTCGTTGCCGCCGCGCATGAGATGGGTTATGCCGTCTGGGTGCTCGACCCGGACGCGGAGTGTCCCGCCGGGCGCATCGCCGACCGGCATTTGTGCGCGGCTTACGATGACGCCCACGCGCTTGCGGAGATTGC
>WRJU01000021.1 GCA_009778425.1 Pseudomonadota bacterium | reverse complement strand
CCCGCCTGACCGTGCTTGTTTTCTATCGTGGCCGCCAGCATGCCGTCGGCAGCGAATAGATTCATCGCTGCCAGATGCGAGATACCAGGCAGGCTCTTGAGCGTCTCGGCAAAAGTCATCGGGCCGCCCGTGGTAACGAATGAATTCTCATGCGATGGAATCTGTGTCGGTTTCAGGTCAGGCGACTATGACTTCGTCCAGCAAATCAGGATGACGATCCAGCAACTTGAACAGCTTGACCAAGGCCAGCGGCGGTTTGGTCTTGCCGTTTTCGTAGCGTGAGAAGGCATTGATGCCGCCCCCGAATATTTCGGCAGCCTCGCGCTGGCCGAGATTGAGTTTCTTTCGCACACTGACGATGAAACCAGGGTCGACGATGGCCGCATTCACCTGTTTATTGAATGCCTGCATCTCGCGCATGACACGCCCGGTTTCGGCCATATCGGTAATGGACTCATCACACGCAGGGCAGAAATCAGCTGTCACAGCAGGGATCATGGTCGTCTCACCCTTATAGGTGTAAGGGATGTCGCGCGTGTCATGGATCAGTTCCGCTGAACCGCAAACAGGACATTTCATCGCTATAACTCCTTGAAGGACACAATCAGCACGTCATCAATGACCGTCAGTTTCAGGTACACGTCACCTGCCTTCGTGTTCGGGTGATAAACGCCCTGCCATACCGTGTGATCGGCATGAGTAGTCATGCTTTTGTAGAAGTCTGCTGGCGTAAGCGCCTTCACCACATCCAACATGTCGGAGAGGTCGAACCCCAATCCAGTAGCTCCGAATCTGGCCGAATGCGTCGCACGCACTTTGCCAGCTTCTACCAAGGCTTTAACCACTGTCAGCTTGCAATGCGGAGCCCGTTTCTCCATGAAGGCACTCTAACCTAGTTGGTTTGTGTTGGCAAGTTGGTTAGTGGCAGAATTTTTGGTAATTCTGCCCTGCATACCCTTCAAACCCGCCGTGCCAGTTCAGCCGCTTTGCCCACATAGCTCGCCGGGGTCATCGCGCTCAGGCGCTTGCGCTCGCTTGCCGGGATGTCGAGCATCGCGATGAAGGTAAGCAAGGCGTCGCGAGTGATGCCCTTGCCGCGCGTGAGTGCCTTGAGCTGTTCGTAAGGATTGGCAATGCCGAAGCGACGCATCACGGTTTGTATCGGCTCGGCAAGCACCTCCCAGCAGGTATCGAGGTCTGCGGCCAACCGCGCCGGGTCGGCTTCGAGCTTGCCCAGGCCACGCAACATGCTGGAGGCGCCAAGCACGCTATGGCCGAAACCTACGCCCATGTTGCGTAATACGGTGGAGTCGGTCAGGTCGCGCTGCATCCTCGAAACCGGCAGCTTTTCGCTGAAATGGCGCAGCACCGCATTAGCAAGGCCGAAATTGCCTTCGGCGTTCTCGAAGTCGATGGGATTGACCTTGTGCGGCATGGTGGAAGAGCCTATTTCGCCTTCCTTGAGCTTTTGTTTGAAGTAACCGAGCGAAATGTACATCCAGATGTCGCGGCAGGCGTCGATGGCGATGGTGTTCGCGCGCGCAATCGCATCGAACAGTTCCGCCATCGCGTCATGCGGTTCGATCTGGATTGTCCAGGGGTTGAATTCCAGCCCGAACGATTCGATGAACCGGCGATTGAAGGCTTCCCAGTCGAAATCCGGCCAGGCGGCGAGATGGGCGTTGTAGTTGCCGACCGCGCCGTTGAACTTCGCGAAGAGGCTCACCGTGGCGATTTTGTCGCGCGCTCGGATCAGGCGGGCGGCGATGTTGGCAACCTCCTTGCCCAAGGTGGTCGGGCTGGCGGGCTGGCCGTGAGTACGCGAAAGCATCGGCAGTTCAGCGTGCCGACAGGCGAGTTCGCGCAAACGCCCAATGATTTTGTCGAGCGCGGGCAGCAATACCTCATCGCGGCCCGCCTTGAGCATCAGGGCATGCGAAGTATTGTTGATGTCTTCCGAAGTGCAGGCAAAGTGAATGAATTCAGAAACTTTCATCACTTCGGCGTTATGGCCCAAGCGTTTTTTGAGCCAGTATTCCATTGCCTTGACATCGTGGTTGGTGGAGGCTTCGATCTCTTTCACCGCCGCGCTGTCATCAACGTCGAACCGTGCCACCACCTCATCGAGTTCGGCCAGGGCGGCGGGCGAAAACGGGGCAATTTCAGCCAGCGCCGGTTCAGCGGCCAGCGCCTTCAACCAGGCAATTTCCACTCGTACCCGGTTGGTGATCAGACCATGTTCGGAAAAGTGGCCGCACAGTTCATCGAGTTTGTCGGAATAACGGCCATCAAGGGGAGAAAGGGCAAGCAGAGCCGGAATAGACATGGCAGGTTTTGTGAAAACATAAACGATAGAGGCGGCATTCTATCGCTTCAGCCCGCCTCAAGGCTTATCTGTAGCCGTCAAATTGCGCGGCGGCATCCCTTCTTCACCAATGAAAATACCACTGCGAGTTGTCAAACGAGCGAGCGGCCGGAAACAATCGCAGCGGCATCTTTTTCGCTGATCCGTACCGTGGCGTTACGAATGACGTGCACCACCAGCCACTCTTGCAAGCGTTCCCCGCTATCGCCTTCGAAATGGATGATGCGGCAGCCCGCAGAGAGGGCGTCCCTGCCGAACACGCTGGCCACTTCGGCGCGCCCTTGGATGGTATCGGGCATGCCCTCGCGTTGCAGGATGAAATCAAACTGCGCGCCGGGAACGAGCGCCGGGGACGTGGGCAACGCAAAGCCCTTGAGAGAGAGATCGTTGAGCGCCAGTCGCTCTTCCCCGATCAAGGCCCAGAAACACGGCTCGCCATCCAGCCTGGCTATGAAACGCTGATGAATGCGGCG
>WRJU01000020.1 GCA_009778425.1 Pseudomonadota bacterium | reverse complement strand
CGCAAACCTTCGTCGAGCCGGGTATTGACTTGCCCGGAGAGCGTCTGCAACTGGCCTTCCACGCTGCGCGTAAGGGTTTCGATGGCGCGCGACAACTGCATCGAGGCCGCCGTCAGCCCGTTCTGAAGCAATTCGCGGTCGGCGCGCGCATGTTCCCCGATGCGGTCTGTCTGGCGTTCCAGCCCTTCATGCAGGTCGCGCAACAGTTCCCGGTGCTGATCGAGCGCGCAGCGCTCCGAGGCCTCGATGATACGTTCCGGCAACAAACGTTCGCGGCGCCCCGTCGTCACAGTCTGCCAGACCAGCATGATGACAATTCCGAGCAGAAGGGTAAATCCTGCGATGACAAAGGAAAGTTGCAGCGTATCGCTCATGATCCGCCATTCCGGGCGCCCTGCCCCAGTATGTGCCGGACGAGCTCCACCCAATACGCGGCTCCAATGGGAAGAATGTCGTCGTTGAAGTCGTAGGATGGGTTATGCAGCCCATGACCATTCCCGTCGGCAGGATCGTTGCCTATCCATACATAAGCGCCGGGTTTGTGCCGGAGATAGAAGGAAAAATCTTCCGCGCCCATGCTCGGCCGTTCATCGGTACGCACATGCTCATGCCCCACGACTGCAGCAGCGGCTTGTCGGCAATGCGCGGCGTGGGCGGCGGTATTGATCGTTGGAGGATAGCTGTCGGCGCGCGCCGAAAAATCGGTCTCCACGCCGAAAGCCGCAGACACGCCCTCGCATAGTTCTGTGAGGCGCGTGAGCGCCTTTTGCCGCACCTCTTCGGAAAAACTGCGCAGGGTCCCGGATAACTCCGCCTGACCGGGCACGACATTGTAGGCATCCCCCGCATGAAAACAGGTCACGGCAACCACAGCGGCATCGAAAGGGTCGAGCGAGCGCGATACGACGCTTTGCACGGCCTGCACCAGCGACACTCCGGCATAGAGGGGATCGACAGTCAGATGCGGCATGCCCGCATGCCCGCCAACACCCCGGATGCGAATATCGAAGCGATCCGTTCCCGCCATGACCGGCCCGGCATGCACGGCGAAATCTCCGGCGGGCAGCCCCGGCCAGTTGTGCATACCGTAAATCGCTTCCATCGGAAACCGTTCAAAGAGGCCGTCTTCGATCATGACCTGCGCGCCGCCGCTGCTCTCTTCTGCCGGTTGAAAAATCAAGTATACGGTTCCGTCGAAATCTCTTGATGCGGCAAGCAGCCTTGCCGCCCCCAACAGCATCGCGGTGTGTCCATCGTGGCCGCAGGCGTGCATGCGGCCTTCAAACACGGAGCGGTGGGTAAAGCCGTTGGCCTCATTTATCGGCAGCGCATCCATGTCGGCCCGCAGACCGATCGCCCGAGCGCTGCTTCCCGCGCGCAGTACTCCGACCACGCCGGTTTTGGCCAGGCCGCGATGCGTCTCGATCCCCAGCGCGGTCAATTCGCGTGCAACCACGTCCGCCGTGCGCGTTTCGCAGAAAGCCAGTTCGGGATGGGTATGCAGGTCGCGGCGAATCGCCTGCAAGTCCATTCGCGCCTCATGGGCGGAGTCGAGAAGACGGGTTCGCATAGGGCAGAAGGTCTACGAAAAAAGGAGAATGTCCAAAGGGAGAAGTTTATTCATTTTTTTCGGACATATATATATATGTTTTAAACCCTCAAAAAATGCTCGGGCTTGCTTCGGCTTGCGTTCAAGAAGATGCCGCCGGAAATGCGGAAGAACATATCCGTAACAACTATTCCACGCATTTGCCGCGTAGGCTGCCCTTACAATGACATGGATCGAGCGCAATTCCCGCTACTCACGATGGGAATTGTGCTTCAAGCCGTGCTCACGCGGAGAACAGCGCAATGGCTTCATCCCCTTTCAGCGCCCTGAAGACCTATCTGGTGGAACCTTCGAGCATGCAGGCGCAACTGGTGACGCAAATGCTCGAACAACTGGGTGTGCGGCAGACGCGCCGCTTCAGCAGTGCGGACGAAGCACTGTCCGAAATGCGCACCTCGCCACCCGATGTCGTTATCAGCGCCCTGTATTTGCCGGACATGGCCGGTACGGAACTCGTCTGCGCCATGCGCGCCGTCCCCGTGCTGGAATGGGTCCCGTTCATCCTGATTTCCAGCGAAACCCGTCCGCAGGTACTCAATCCGGTGCGTCAATCCGGCGCGTGCTGCATCGTCACAAAGCCCTTCACACGCGAACAGATGCAGCGCGCGCTCTTCTCCGTTCTCGAACAGATCGCCCCTCTGGAAGAACTGGAACTCGGCGAGGATGAGGATGTGGAAGACCTGAAAGTGCTGCTGGTCGATGACAGTACCATGTCACGCCGCTACGTCCGCCACCTGCTTGAAGGGATGGGGGTCAGGCACATTTTCGAGGCTGAAAACGGCAAGACCGCAGTAACGATCCTGGCAGATACGATATTCGACATCGTGCTGACCGACTACAACATGCCCGAGATGGATGGCCGCGCCCTGGTCGAATACATCCGGACGCAAAGCTGGCAAACGGAAGTCCCCATCCTGATGCTGACCAGCGAAAACAACCAGGGGCGGCTGGCCGCAGTCGAAAAAGCGGGGGTTTCGGCAATCTGCGACAAGCCGTTCGAGCAGGGCAATATCCGGGATGAGATCGTCCGGGCATTGCGAAGATAAGACTCCTCGGCGCTCCGAGTTTTTCCCCTCCAAGGAGGGAAATGACCCTTCACTTCCGCGCCCGTGGATGCGCGGAGTCGTAGACCTGGGCGAGATGCTGAAAATCGAGATGGGTGTAGACCTGCGTGGAACGGATACTGGCGTGGCCGAGCAA
>WRJU01000019.1 GCA_009778425.1 Pseudomonadota bacterium | reverse complement strand
GCGGGGGGGGCTCGGGCTTGGGCGGTTCCGGTTTCGGAGGCTCGGGCTCGGGCTTGGGGGGAGGGGGCGGGGGCGGGGGCGCGGAGGGGGCAGGGCTGGAAGGCGCGCTGACCAAGCCGACTTCGAGCGATCCCAAGGGTTCGTTCTGCCAATTGACCCCAAAAAACAGAAATGTCAGCAATCCGATGTGGACGGCAACGGTGAGAGCGAGCGACAGGAATCTTCGCGGTGGTGCTTGGCGAGGGCGGCGGTCTGGCCGGGAATCGTTCATTTACCTGCGTTGCCTGATTTTGTTTGCAGGCTGATTTTCTTTACGCCCATTTCGCGCGCGGTTTCGAGCACGTCGATCACTCTCTGATACGGCAACTCGTTATGCGCGGCGACAAGGATGGGTCGGTCAGTTTTAATCAAGGCTTCCAGTTCGCGCTGAAAATCGAGGGGCGAGAGCGGGATGGCCTTGTCGTTGACCGTGCGTTTCAGGGCGAGTTTCCCATCCTTGTCGACTTCGATGATCGCGGCTTCCACAGACGGCGTGGCCAGAGGGCCCGCTGAGGGTACGTCGATGCTGCCGGACTGCATCATCGGGGAGGTCACCATGAAAATGACCAGCAGCACCAGCATGACGTCGATGTAGGGGACGACGTTGATCTCGCTTTTTTGTCGGCGTTGGCGCATGGGGAGACAGTTTCAGCGCAGGTTGCGCTGGAGGATGTTGGAGAATTCTTCCATGAAGCTCTCGAAGCGGATACCGAGCCGGTCGATGTCATGGGCGAAACGGTTGTAAGCCACCACGGCGGGAATGGCCGCGAACAGGCCGATTGCCGTGGCAATCAACGCTTCGGCAATCCCCGGCGCGACCTGGGCCAATGTGGCCGCGCCGACGTTGGATAATCCCCGGAAAGCGTTCATGATGCCCCATACCGTGCCGAGCAGGCCGATGTAGGGGGAGACCGAACCGACCGAGGCCAGGAAAGCGAGGTGGGAATCGAGGTCGTCGACCTCGCGCTGGTAAGTGGCGCGCATCGCACGGCGGGAGCCGTCGATAGTGGCGGCGTGGTCGTGGCTTTTGCCGCGCAGCTTGGTGAACTCGCGGTATCCCGCCTCGAAGATGCGCTCCATGCCGCCACTGCGGAAACGCCCGCCCGCCGCCGCCTGGTACATCAGGTCGAGGTCGCCGCCGCTCCAGAAATCGCGCTCGAAACGGCTGGCCTTGGATTGCGCGGAACTGATCTGGAACCACTTGCGGAATATCCAGTACCACGACATGAGAGAAAGCAGCGCCAGCAAGCCCATGACCAGCTTGACGAGGAGGCTGGCCTGCGTGACCAGATGGATGATGGAAAGATCGTGGGTAATACTCATCGGGATGGGTGGGGTGAGAGTTGGTCGTGGAGCCGGATGCGAACCGCGTCCGGCCAGGGGACAGGGCGGCCGGAGTCGGGCGAAACGGAAGCGATTTTGACCTCGGCGGTAAATAGCAGCCTGTTTTCGCGGAAGATACGCTGAAAGAATAAGGCGCTGACATTTCGCACGTCATGAATCGTACTGACCACGGTCAGTTCATCGTCAAGACGGGCGGGGGCAAGATAATCGGCCTGTACGCTGCGTACAACGAAAAGCGGGCCGCCCGCCGCGAGCAATTGCTGTTGCCCGAAACCAAGCGCTCTGAGCCATTCACTGCGGGCGCGCTCGCAAAAGCGCAGGTAGTTGGCGTAGTACACGACGCCGCCTGCATCGGTATCTTCGTAGTAGATACGGACGGGAAAGACAAAGGCGGGCTTCAATGTCGGCGAATTCGTGCACATTTTTTTATCCTAACAGAATTGTGTGACGGATAACGGTTATTGTTATATATTGACTTTACAAAAATGTGCAAAAAGGGTTTATGCCTTGCCTCGATAATGAGAGATGCGAAACGTGACACGGGCGACATGAAGGCGCGCTGCAAAAATGCGCCCCTGGTGCTATTCTTGATGGCCTTCCGGCGTGTCGACGCCCAACGCAATATTTTGTTTTGACTGGTTTCCTGGCGTGACCTTCAATCTCAATCCCTTCAAGAAAACTTCTCCGGGTCAGCCGTCGCAATCCGGTTTTTCTCGCCCGTCCGGCGCAGGCGGCGGCAGCGCGCCGCCAAAGACCGAACTTTCCGCGCTTGATTTTTCCAACACCCAGCAGGGTGCGATTGAGGTCACGGAAATCGCTACGGGCATCGGCGTGGTCTACGAGGAAGCGGCGGTGCTCTATGCCAACGGGAATGACCGCGACGCCGAACAGCTTCTCACGGCTGTTTTCGACGATCCCACGGCCACGGTGGGCGAAGGTCTCTGGATGATGCTGCTCGATCTCTACCGGCTGACCGGGCAGCGCGACCGTTTCGATGCCAGGGTGATCGACTATGCCCGTCGTTTCGAACGTTCTCCCCCGGCTTGGGAAGATTTGTCGATCCAGCCCGCGAAGCGGCGTACCGATTCCTCTGCCCTGATCAATTTGCCTGCTGCGCTGAGCGCGCAGACGGCGCAGCAGTTCCAGCAGATTTGTGTGATTGGCCGCAAGAGCGGCACGCTTCGCGTCGACCTCGGGCGGGTGCGCTCCGTCGACGATCAGGGCTGTCTTCTGTTCAAGCAGATGCTGGAGCAGTTGGCAGTCAATCGCGCCAGGCTGTCCATCTTCAACGCGTCCAGGCTCGTCGACCTGTTGTCGCCCAAGGTCAAGCCCGGTCAGGCCGAGAACCGCGATTACTGGATGCTGATGCTGGAAATGCTGAAATATACCGGCGAGAGTTCGCGTTTCGAGGATTTGGC
>WRJU01000018.1 GCA_009778425.1 Pseudomonadota bacterium | reverse complement strand
TTCCCCATGGATTTCGCACCCTCCGGGCGGTTGCGTGGATTTGGATTGTTTCTTGCTCATTGCGGTGCTCCTTCGTTCGTTGCGTTATCGCCTCTACGCTGTCAAACGTGAAGGCAAGCCAGCAGGTTGACAGACCGGAACGAAGGAACCGGCAGGGCTTAACGCCCTCCCGCTGGCTCGCCATTGACCGAGCAATGCACACAAAAAACCGCGATGGGAAGCGCGGTTCGTGCGCCTTCGTTATCCGGGCTGTCAAACCCGTGCCTGTTGTTCACAGGCAATTCACACGCTACGCCGATGAAGGGATAAAAGCAAGGGCGTCCGGTTTCAGCTAAAAGGCATAAAAATCATGTAAGATAGTTGCCGTTATCATTTTATGATTGTCATATGTCGTGAAGCGAAATCCTTCTTACGATACCAGCTACAAGGCGCTTTTTTCCTGTCCGGAAGTTGTGCGCGACCTGTTGCGGGGCTACGTCCCCGGTAAATGGCTCGAAAATGCCGACTACGAAAGCCTGACACGGGTCAATGCCAGCTATGTATCGAGGAATGACAGGCAGCGTCATGACGACATGGTGTGGCGCATCGACATAGGCGGGCAGTGGTTATGGGTTTACATCCTGCTTGAGTTTCAAAGCGAATCCGACCCTTGGATGGCCGTGCGGATGATGCAGTATGTCAGCCTGCTCGCGGAGCAACTGATCAAAGAGGGGGTGCAGAATGGGCTGCTGGAAGCTCGCCTACCGTCAATATTGCCCATCGTGCTGTACAACGGGAAACCAGAATGGCGCGCGCCGCTCGATGTAGCCGACTGTTTCCATACGCCGCCCGATGGATTGGAGGAATACCGTCCAAGGCTCCATTACCTGTTGCTCGATGAGCGCCGCCTGCAACAGCACCCATTGCGTGAAGTAAAGAACTTTGCGGATGCCGTTTTCCGGATGGAAGCCAGCCGACGGCTGCCGGATGTGATTGGCGTAGTGAGCGCGCTCGAAGAGATACTGCGCGCGCCTGGGCTGCAAACGGTGCGTCGTGCATTCGGCCAATGGATAAAAGCGTTATTGCAGCGCCGCGCCACAGCTTCTATGATTGAAGAGATCGGAACCATCAGGGATGTTTTTGAGGAGCTTGAAATGCTGACCGAACGTAAGGAAACCTGGTTCGATGATGAAATCGAACAGAGTTTTTTGCAGGGATGTGAAAAAGGTCGGGAAAAAGGCCGAGAAGAAGGCCGGAAAAAAGCCCTGATGTTTGTTGCCCGAAACATGCTCAAGTGTGGCAAATCCGTCAAGGAAATCGCGGAAGCAACCGGGCTTCAGCCGGAGGCGATACAGTCTCTGATGCACTGAGACTATGCGGCTCGTTCGATTGTCGAAAGCTGGTGAACCCGCGTAAATACCGTCTTGCTCGTCAAGAGCGAGAGGATGTCACGGATATAGAAATTATTTCTTGGTATTATGGAAATAGTTTCTATATAGTAGGGCATGACCACCAAACACCGCATCCGCCAGAAATACCGCATCGAATTGCGCGAACGTGACCACGGTCCCACGCATGTGCATTTGACCGGCGGCGGGGTCGACGTGTTGATATGGCTTGCAACACTCGACACGGAAGGCGTGTGCACAGCGGACGTGAAGGTCGAAGCGGTTGAATGGGTCAAAGCGCATCTCGATGAACTGATGGAGGACTGGAAAAAATGGCACGAATGACCCGCCCGCGCTTGAAGCGCGTCCAGGCGCTTGACGGCTTCCGGCTGGAGTTGGAATTTTTGGATGGCAGTATCCGCGAACTGGACATGAAACCGCTTTTTGCCACCTCGCCGGGGTTGGCTCCGTTGCGTGATGAAGGCGCGTTTTCGCGCGTCTGCATTGGGGAAGATGGGGGCTGGACGGCGGAATGGCCACATCTCGACATCCAGATTGGTGCGGATACGCTCTGGCTGGACGCTCAGGCACAACATGCGCCGGATGAGAATGCCAGCGTTTTTCTGGCGTGGCGTGCAAAGAACGGGCTTTCATTGAAAGCCGCCGCCCGCGCCTTGGGGATGACGGTACGCACTATGAGCGACTACGGCACGGGCAAACGCCCTGTTCCGCCCTATGTGGCGCTTGCCTGCATCGGTTGGGAAGCGCGGAGGAACGCAAGCCGCTGAATGGGAGTTACCGTTTTCGCCGATCAGGGTATCGAAACCCTGCGGCACAGACTGAAGCTCCCTATTTATTGACATCTCCGGAGCAGATCAAGCCGATCAACCCCGCTCAGCAGCGCGCGAATCGAAGCCGTCACGATGTTTTCATCCAATCCCGCGCCATAACATTCGCCCCCGTTTTCATTCCCGTTTGCGCCTACGAGTTCGAGAAACGCACAAGCGCGGGCATCTCCTCCATCGCGGCTCGCGGAGACCGATTGTTCTTCAAAACTGCGCACCCGCACAGCAAACCCTGCGCTGCGCAGGGCATGCACTGCCGCGTCAATCGGGCCGTTGCCGATGCCGAGAAGCTCCCGGCGGCAACCGTCGATCTCGACGGTGAGTTCGATGCCCTGCATGTTTCCCTCTTCACGCAGGTGATGCCCGATATAGCGTACCGGCCAGGACGGCTCCAGATAAGTCCGGGAGAACAGTTGCCAAATCGCTTCGGCGCTCATTTCCCCGCCGGATTCGGTTTCTTTTTGCACTTCGCGCGAAAATTCCACGAGAAGCCGACGCGGCATGGCAATGCCGTAGCGGGTTTGCAGCAACCAGGCGATGCCCCCCTTGCCGGACTGGCTGTTGACCCGGATGACCGAAT
>WRJU01000017.1 GCA_009778425.1 Pseudomonadota bacterium | reverse complement strand
GTGGTCAAACGGGTGCTGCCTCTGAACAACGATCAACTCAACGAGTGCTGGCTGGCCGACAGGGATCGTTTCTCCTACGAGGCGCTCACGGGCGAGCAACGCCTGCTTCAGCCGATGATGCGCAACGGGGAGGGCTGGCATCCCGAATCATGGCAAAAAGTGCTCCCGTTCGTCTCCAGCGCCCTGCGCGCCGTCGTGAGCGAGCAGGGCGGGCAGGCGTTTGGCGCGTTGGCTTCCCCACATTCGACGATCGAAGAGCTTTACCTGCTGCAAAAACTGGCGCGTGGACTCGGGTCGGAGAACGTCGATTTCCGTCTGCGCCGTCATGATTTCCGCAGCGACGCCGTGCGCGCCGGGGTTCCCTGGCTCGGCATGACCGTGGTCGATGTCCACGATCTCGACAGCATTCTGGTTATCGGCAGTTTCCTTCGCAAGGACGCGCCGCTGCTCGCGCAGAAAGTGCGCCATTCCGCGATACGCCACGGTTTGCAGGTGTGCACCGTAGGGCCGAACGCCGAAGACTGGCGGATGCCGATGTCCACGCGCGCGCTGGTCCCGCCCTCCGGGATGGTGGATACCCTGGCCGCTGTTGCTGCCGCGCTGGCGATGAAGACTGGAAAGGCGCTTTCGGAAACGCTGGCGGCAAGGGAGCCGACAGAGATTTCGGATGATGCCCGCGCCATCGCGCAAAGCCTTGCCGATGGCGAAAAGACAGCGGTGTGGCTTGGCAATCTTGCCGAACAGCACCCGCGCGCTGCCGAATTGCATCTATGGGCGCAGGAAATTGCGCGCCTGTCCGGAGCCTCTTTCGGTTTTGTTGGCGAAGCTGCCAACAGCGTGGGCGGCTATCTTGCCAATGCCGTACCGGGCGACGGCGGGCTGGACGCGCGCTCGATGATCGAGTCGCCGCGCCACGCCTACCTGCTGTTGGGAGCCGAACCCGATCTCGATTTTGCCGACGGCGTTGCGGCTATGGAAGCGATGAACCGCGCGCGGCTGGTGGTGGCGTTCAGCGCCTTCGATTCGCCCGCCTTGCGTCAGGTTGCCGACGTGTTGCTGCCGTTGGCTCCGTTTACCGAGACGCCGGGAACTTTTGTGAATTGCATCGGGGACGCGCAGAGCTTCGAGGCTTCGACGCATCCGCGCGGGGATTCCCGTCCGGGCTGGAAAATCCTGCGGGTGCTGGGCAACCTGCTCGAACTGCCGGGTTTCGACCAGGATCATTTCGAGAGTGCGCGCGATGAGGCTTTGGGCGATGGCGGTGATTTTCGTGCCAGACTCAATAATGCCATCGGCAACGTGCCGGTGACGGCGCCCTCCGAGCCTCGTGCCGGAACCCTGCAACGGGTCGCCGATGTGCCGGTTTATTTCGCCGATCCGCTGGTGCGGCGTGCGCCTTCGCTGCAAAAGACGGCCGATGCTGCGCAGCCTGTGGCAAGGATGCCGTCAGTAACAATGGCGGCTTTGGGCGTACAGCCCAGCGACCGGGTACGGGTTACGGGAACCGGAGGGACGGTCGAATTGCAGGTTGCGGCGGATGAAAGTCTCGCCCCAGGCTGCGTTCGCATTGCCGCCGCGCACGCCTCGACCGTGCCGCTTGGCCCCCTGCATGGCGAACTGAGCGTGGAGCGACTTTGATGGATGCGATATTGCAACCGCTTGAAACCTTTTTTGGCCCGGCTCTCTGGCCTGTGGTGTGGGCGCTGGTCAAGATCGTCGTCGTGCTTGCGCCCTTGATGCTGTGCGTGGCCTACCTGACGTATTTCGAGCGCAAGGTCATCGGTGCCATACAGTTGCGCGTCGGGCCGAACCGGGTAGGGCCGCTCGGGCTGCTGCAACCGATTGCCGACGCGCTCAAGCTGCTTTTCAAGGAAGTCATCATTCCTGGCGGAGCCAGCAAGGGGCTTTTCATCATCGGCCCGATTCTTGCCATCGCGCCCTCGCTGGCGGCCTGGGCGGTGATCCCGTTCGGCGACGGTCTGGTGGTGGCCGACATCAACGCCGGTTTGCTCTATCTGGTTGCGGTCGTCTCGATAGAGGTCTACGGCGTCATCATCGCGGGTTGGGCCTCGAACTCCAAGTATGCTTTTCTTGGCGCGATGCGGGCGACGGCGCAGATGGTTTCCTACGAAGTTTCGCTCGGCTTTGCGCTGATCTGCGTGTTGCTGATCTCTTCGAGCCTCAACCTGACGGATATTGTCACCCAACAGGGACAAGGCCGGTTTGCCGATATGGGGCTTGGTTTCCTGTCATGGAACTGGCTGCCGTTGTTGCCGATGTTCGTGATCTATTTCGTCTCCGGCCTCGCGGAGACCAATCGCGCGCCGTTCGACGTGGTGGAAGGCGAATCCGAGATCGTCGCCGGACACATGGTCGAATATTCGGGCATGGCCTTCGCGCTGTTCTTCCTGGCCGAGTACGCCAACATGATCCTGGTCTCCATGATGACCTCGATCCTGTTCCTCGGCGGTTGGTTGTCTCCGGTGGGCTTCCTGCCGGACGGAATGATCTGGCTATTCTTGAAGGCGGCGTTTTTCCTGTTCGTCTTCCTTTGGGTGCGCGCCACTTTCCCCCGTTTTCGCTACGACCATGTCATGCGCCTGGGCTGGAAAGTGTTCGTTCCGATCACGTTGGTATGGGTCGTAGTGGTGGCGGTGTGGATGATGTCCCCGCTGTCGATCTGGAAATGACAAGGTAAAGGGATAGGCCGTGGGAGCCAGGGATTACATTGGAAGCCTGTTCCTCAAGGAACTG
>WRJU01000016.1 GCA_009778425.1 Pseudomonadota bacterium | reverse complement strand
ACACTCAATGGTTTGTGCGCCGCGCATGGGGTCATCATCCCGATGCAGTGCGAGTACTACGCGCTGGAAGGGCTTTCCGACCTGGTCAATTCGATCAAGAAAGTACACGCCAATCTCAATCGCGACCTCAAGATCATCGGTTTGCTGCGCGTGATGTTCGACCCCCGCATCACCCTGCAACAGCAAGTTTCGGCTCAAATCGCAAGCCATTTCGGCGATAAGGTGTTTCAGGCCGTCGTGCCGCGCAACGTCCGTTTGGCCGAAGCGCCCAGCCACGGCATACCGGGCGTGGTATTCGATAGCTCTTCCCGTGGCGCGCAAGCCTACCTTGCGTTTGCCAACGAGTTGATCGAGCGGGTCAAAACACTGTAACGGAACGCAAACCATTTGATTTCACAGACGATATGACACCACCCAAACTCAAGGGCCTGGGCCGCGGCCTCGACGCGCTGCTGGCGGCCAACCGCGACGATGAAGCCGAAAAGGGCGAATTGCAGTCCCTTGCGCTGGAAACCCTGCGCCCCGGCAGATACCAGCCCCGCACCCGCATGGACCCCGGTTCGCTCGAAGAACTGGCGGCTTCGATCAGGGCGCAGGGGGTCATGCAGCCCATTCTCGTGCGCCCCCTGCCCGGCGACGCTTTTGAGATCATCGCTGGCGAGCGGCGCTGGCGGGCGGCGGAAATCGCCGGACTGGATGCCGTGCCCTGCCTGGTGCGGGAAATTCCCGACGATGCTGCGCTGGCGATGTCGCTCATCGAAAATATCCAGCGCGAAAACCTCAACCCGCTCGAAGAGGCCGGTGGCATCCAGCGTTTGATCGACGAATTCGGCATGACCCACCAGCAGGCCGCCGACGCGGTAGGCCGCTCACGCCCGGCGGCAACCAACCTGCTGCGGCTGCTCAACCTCGTACAACCCGTACAGGAATTGTTGATGGCCGGCGACATCGACATGGGGCATGCCCGTGCGCTGCTGCCGCTCGACGGAGCCAGTCAGATTCTTGTCGCCAACCAGGTCGCGGCCAGACAACTCTCGGTACGCGAAACCGAAAAACTTGCCCGGAACGTTCTTGTCCCACGCCCACAGAAAGTCGCGCCCGTACCGGATCGGGATTTATTGCGGCTGGAAGAGGAAATCGCCGACGCAATCGGCGCTGCAGTCAAGATCAAGGCAAACCGCAAGGGCGCGGGCGAAATGGTGATCCGTTTCGCCAGCCTGGATCAGTTGGACGGCCTGCTTGGGCGATTGCGCTGAGTTCTCTTAAGCGCGTTGCCGCACAGCCGATGATTGACTTGACGAAGCAAGTCCCCCAAAATAGCGAGAAATATTACCGGCAGTCGCAGTACAAAAACAAATGACGTGTCGGCGGAGGAGAGATGCACAAAATGGTTCTGCTGCAACTGGCGGCGACATTCGTGACGGCAGCGGTTGCCAGCACCCTGTTCGGCGTGCGTGGTTTCTTTTCCGCAATATGGGGTGGGTTGGCCTACGTCGTACCTGGTGTTTTTTTTGCTTGGCGCTTGTGGCTGACGTCTTTGCGCGGAGAGCATGCTAAAGTCACGACCTTCATGGCAGGAGAGCTTGTCAGGCTCATTTCTACCGTAGGCTTACTTGCATTGGCGGTAATGCTGTACAAGAACCTTCATTGGGGAGCGTTCCTGATCGGACTGGCTCTGACAGTGAAAGCGAATCTGTTTGCATTCTTGGTGAAAACTCGAACATGACTATTGAGCACACGGTAAACGCACCAAATCCGAGCGAATATATCGTTCACCATCTCACGCACCTCAACAACATCGGCGAAAAGCAGCCGGGCATCATCGACTGGTCGGTTGTCAATTACGACACCCTGCTCTTCTCAGTCGCTCTTGGCCTCTTCACCGTGTTCCTGCTGTGGCTGGGTGCGCGCAAGGCAACAAGCGGCGTACCGGGGCGTTTTCAGGGCTGCGTCGAAGTGCTCGTTGAAATGGTCGCCAATCAGGCCAAGGGTGTCATTCATAGCCCTGAGTCGCGCCGTTTCGTCGCGCCCTTGGCACTGACCGTGTTCCTGTGGATTTTCTTCATGAACGCGATGGATCTGCTCCCGGTCGACCTTCTGCCGTTCTTCTGGCAGACGGCGACGAACGACCACCACGCCTACTTGCGCGTCGTGCCGACTGCTGATCTTTCGGCCACGCTCGGTATGTCCATCGGCGTGTTGGTGCTGTGTTTCTTCTACAACATCAAGATCAAGGGCGCGTCGGGCTGGGTGCACGAACTCTTCACCGCCCCGTTCGGCTCGCACCCGGTGCTGTGGCCGATCAACCTCCTCATGCAGATCATCGAATTTGCGGCCAAGACCATCTCCCACGGTATGCGGTTGTTCGGCAACATGTACGCGGGCGAACTGGTGTTCATGCTGATTGCTCTGATGGGCGGCGCATGGGCTGTTTCCACTACGGGCGTCACGCTTGCCGTCGTCCATGTGCTGGCCGGTCTTGCGTGGGCCATCTTTCATATCCTTATCATTACACTTCAGGCGTTCATTTTCATGATGCTGACCCTTGTCTACATTGGGCAAGCGCACGAGGGACACTGATTTCGTCGTTGTTGCGGGGTTTCCCGCTGGTTTCTTCCTTTACTTCAACCATTATCGTTTCAAGGAGTTGTCATGGAAAATGTCCTCGGTCTCGTCGCACTGGCTGCCGGCATTATCATTGGTCTGGGCGCTTTCGGC
>WRJU01000015.1 GCA_009778425.1 Pseudomonadota bacterium | reverse complement strand
GCCACCATGCAGGTAACTTTCGTGGTACCGATGTCGAGGCCAACGATCAAATCTTTGTATTCCTTACTCATTTTCCTTGCTCATTTTCTGTCGATCTGCCTTTTCTCGCGCCGCTCACTGCGGCCTTGTTCCGACCGGAGTAAGCGCGAAACCATTTGGGTAACGCAGGTCGGCTCGCGCAACCTGCACGCCGAGCCTGTCCTGCAAATGCGGCAAAGCCGCGACGAAATTCTCCAGCCGCGCCTCGGTCGACGAACGTTCCTGTTCGCGGTCGAGTACGATGGATAAACCATTGTTCAGCCACAGACGCCATGTGCCGCGTGCCGACAAATCCATGCGCACGAGCTTCACCCGCAACGGCTGCAATATCCTCGAATACGTCTCGTAATACTTGAGCATCGCGGCAGCCGAATCCTGCGGGCCGGAGAATTCGGGCATACCGACATTACTCGAAGCGGCGAATACCTCGCCCTGGCGGTTGATTAGCCGTACATCTCCATCGCCGATGTTCTTCCAGTAGGCAACTGCCTCATGCTCTTCAAGGCTCAGCCCAAGGCCATCCGGCCAGAGGCGGCGCACCCCGGCGTGTCGTACCCAGGGCAAGGTCTCGAAGGCCATGCGAACCTCTTCGAGCCTGACGGTAAAGAAATTTCCCCGGATTGCGGTACGGGCAGCGTATTCGAGTTGTGCCTGAGTCACCTGCGAGGGCGGGGCGCTCAACACCAACTTGTGCAGAGGAAAAAGCGGCTTTGAAAACGTCCAGGCCACCAGCGCCCAGCCCAGCCCGGTCATGGCAAAAAACAACAGTGCGCCCGAGATCAGGTTGAGCAACTGCGGACGATGCCACAGCCCGCCACGTTTCCCCGCACGGGAGGAAGCCGCGCGCGTGGCGGTGTCGGATGGAGATTTGCGCCGTTCAGCCACAGCGCGCTCCCGCAAGAATCTTCACGCACAACGCCTCGAACGACAGCCCGGCCTGACGCGCCGACATCGGCACCAGCGAATGCGAGGTCATCCCCGGCGAGGTGTTGATTTCCAGGAAGTAATGCCGTCCGGCTTCATCCATCAGAAAATCTACTCGGCCCCATCCCGTCGCGCCCACGGCGTCGAATGCCTTTTTCGCGCCCGCCTGAATTTCGGCAGCCTTTTCAGTCGCCAGGTCGGCAGGGCAAATATAGCGGGTGTCGTCGCGCAGGTACTTGGCCTCGTAGTCGTAAAACGCCGTCGCCGGTTCGATCTTGACGATGGGCAGGGCCTCGTCCCCAAGGATGGCAACCGTGTATTCCCCCCCCATGACGCCTTTTTCCGCCATGACCAGATCGCCGTGCTGGCGAGCGGATGCGTAGGCGGATTTCAACTTGCCGCGCTCTGTCACCATGAAAACGCCGATGGAAGAACCCTCACGCGACGGTTTGACGAATAGCGGCAGACCGAGGCGTTCTTCCACAGCACCGAATTCCGAATCATCGTCAAGCATTGCGTATTCCGGTACCGGCAACCCCACCGCCTGCCAGATGAGCTTGGTGCGGAACTTGTCCATGCCGATGGCCGAGGCCATCACGCCGGGGCCGGTATAGGGAATCCCCATGATTTCCAGCGCCCCCTGGATCGCGCCGTTTTCGCCGTAGCCGCCATGCAGGGCAATGAATACGCGCTGGAAAGTTCTGAGCGCATCCAACGGCTCAGAGGCCGGATCGAAGGCATGCGCGTCGACCCCCTGGCTCTTCAACGCTGCCAGTACGCCCTTGCCGCTGATCAGGGACACTTCGCGTTCGCCGGAAGCGCCCCCCATCAACACCGCGACCTTGCCGAAACCCTGTTCCATGTCACTCATCCGCCCGAAATTGAACGATTTTCTGGGGAACCCCGCCGATGGAACCCGCGCCCATCGTGATGACCACATCGCCATCGCGCGCAGTTTCCAGAACGCGCAAAGGCATATCGGCGATGTCCTCGACGAATACCGGCTCCACTTTGCCCGCCACCCTGAGCGCGCGCGCCAGCGCGCGAGCGTCGGCGGCAACGATGGGGGCCTCCCCCGCCGCGTAAACATTGGTCAGCAAAAGCGCATCGACACTGGAGAGCACTTTGACAAAGTTCTCGAAACAATCGCGTGTGCGGGTATAACGATGCGGCTGAAAGGCCAGTACCAACCGACGGCCAGGAAACGCGCCACGCGCGGCGGCAAGCGTGGCGGCCATTTCCACCGGGTGATGGCCGTAATCGTCGACGAGCGTGAAGCTGCCGCCCCGGCGCAAGGCGATTTCGCCATACCGCTGGAAGCGCCGCCCCACTCCGCTGAATTCCGCCAGCGCCTTGACAACGGCTTCGTCCGAGGCCTGTACTTCAGCCGCCACACCGATGGCGGCAAGCGCGTTCAGGACGTTATGCACACCCGGCGCGTTGAGCGTGACGGGCAGGCGCGTGTTCCTGGCATCGCGCCTGAGTACATCGAACAGCATGCGCCCGCCTTCTGCGCGAATGTTTTCGGCATAAATATCGGCATCCTTCGACAGGCCGTAGCGCACTACCTGCTTCGAGACATGCGGCAGAATTTCGCGCACATGCGGGTCGTCCTGGCAAAGCACCGCTACACCGTAGAATGGCAAGCGGTTCAGAAATTCCACGAACGCCTGTTTCAGCCGATTGAGGTCGTGCCCGTAGGTTTCCATGTGGTCGGCGTCGATATTGGTGACGACCGAAACCA
>WRJU01000014.1 GCA_009778425.1 Pseudomonadota bacterium | reverse complement strand
ACAGCCCCGGACGCCCGGAAAGATCGAGCGCCACCCTCGAGAGCGATTCATCGAGCGGCACATAGGCGTGACCGTAACGGCACACGCCCGTTTTGTCCCCAAGCGCCCTGGCGAACGCCTGCCCAAGCGCGATGCCAATATCTTCGACCGAATGATGATCATCGATATGAATATCGCCTTCGCAATGCACATCGAGATCAATGAAACCATGCCGCGCGACCTGGTCGAGCATGTGATCGAGAAACGGCACGCCGGTGTCGAGCCGAGCCTGGCCTGTACCATCCAGGTCGATACGCACCGAAATACGGGTTTCGGCAGTGTTACGGGTAAGGCTGGCCTGACGCATGTTCAACGGATGAAGCAAATGGATGTAATCGTCGCATGATACCATTGCCAATCACTCGTTATCCTTCATTACTGCAGTTTTCGCATGAGCCGCTACTGGAGCGCCGTCACCCACGGGCTGATTCCCTATGTTCCGGGCGAACAGCCCGCACTCGACAATCTCATCAAGCTCAACACCAACGAAAATCCCTATGGGCCTTCCCCCAAGGCGCTCGCCGCCATTCGCGCGGCCACCGAGGACTCGTTGCGGCTCTATCCCGACCCGGACGCCAAGGCTCTCAAAGCCGCGCTCGCCAAGCGCTACCGGGTCAGTCCGGCGCAAGTTTTCGTTGGCAACGGCTCCGACGAAGTGCTGGCCCTTGCCTTCATCGGCCTGCTGAAACACGAACGCCCGCTGTGGATGCCGGATGTCACCTACAGCTTCTATCCGGTCTACTGCGGCCTCTACGGCATCAAATATCGTCAGATACCGCTCGATGACGATTTCATCCTGCGACCGGAAGATTACTTTCCCCGTGGGGAAAATCGCGCTGGGGCCATCATTTTCCCCAACCCGAACGCCCCTACAGGCCGTCTGCTGTCGCTTGCCGACATCGAGCGCATCGTCGCCGCCAATCCGGAAGCCGTCGTGCTGGTCGACGAGGCTTACATCGACTTCGCCGACCCGTCGGACAGCGCCATTGCCCTCGTTGACCGCTATCCCAACCTGCTGGTCGTTCACACTTTCTCGAAAAGCCGGGCGCTCGCCGGACTGCGGATCGGCTTTGCCATCGGCCAGCACGAGTTGATTACCGGATTGGAACGAGTCAAAAACAGCTTCAACTCCTACCCACTCGACCGCCTGGCGCTTGCGGGCGCGCTGGCTTCGGTGGAAGATGAACCCTGGTTCCAGGCGAGCCGCCGCAAAGTCATCGCTACCCGCGCCACGCTCATCGCGCAATGTCAGGCACTCGGTTTTGAAGTCATCCCCTCGGCAGCCAATTTCGTTTTTGCCCGCCATCCCGGCTTCGACGCGGCTCGCCTTGCCGCCATGCTCCGCCAGCGCGCCATCATCGTGCGCCACTTCAACACACCGAGAATCGCGCAATACCTGCGCATCACCATTGGCGACGACAAACAATGCGCGGCGCTGATCGACGCCCTGCGGGACATCCTGCATGCGGCTCAATGAATGAAGAAACAAGACATCCTCGTTGCCGCATTCCTCATCCTCTGTGTAGCAGCCAGTCTCTATTTCCGGCTCCGTGACAAGGAACCCGTCACGCCAGAGGAAATCCTCCTGGCCGTGCTCGCCAGGGTAGACGGTTCGATAGAACTCAGCAGGCTTCCCCTGGAAGACGCCCTCAAACAGGTTCACGGCAACGGCGAACTGATCCTGGTGAGCTTTGAAGACCCGAACTGCCCGTATTGCATCGAACTGGACAAAAAGCTGAACCGTCTGGACAACGTCACCCTCTACACCTTCCTGATTCCCCTGTTGTCGGACGATTCCGTCGCCAAATCCCGCCGCATATGGTGCGACCAAGACCGCGCCTCCGCCTGGAACGACTGGATGCTGAAACGCCGCTTGCCGTCTGGCGCGGGCGATTGCGATGCCTCGGCGCTCGACAGAAATCTTGAACTCGGGGAAACATTGGGCATCCAGGGTTTACCGCGCCTGTTCCGAGCGAAATAGAATATCCTGATCGATTCCGCATTTCCCTCTCCCGCTTGTCGGGCGAGGGGATTCAACAACAGGAAGCATCATGGAAGAACATTTCGGTTTCCCGCTGGAAGCAATACTGATCTTCGTCGGCATCGTCGCCTTCTCCGTCTATCTCGATCTCTTTGCCCATAAGAAAAGCACTGAAATTTCGCTGAAAGACGCCGGCTGCTGGACATTGTTCTGGATTGCCCTCGCGCTCGTGTTCTATGGCTACCTGTGGGTACGCTTCAGCCAAACCTGGGCCGATCTCTACCTTGCGGGTTACGCGCTCGAAAAATCCCTCTCGGTCGACAACCTGATGGTTTTCATGGCGATTTTTGCCTCATTCAGCATCAAGGGCGTCCTGCAACATCGCATCCTTTACTACGGCATCATTGGTGCGCTGGTCTTTCGCGCCATTTTCGTCGTCATTGGGACAGGGCTCTTTCACGCAAGCCCCTGGGTAGGATTTGTGTTCGCCGCCTTCGTGATCTGGAGCGCGGTCAAAATGTTGCAACAGCCCGACCACGAGGAAGAGATCGAAGACTACTCGAACCACTGGTCTGTCCGGCTTACCGGCAGGCTGCTCCCCATCTACACCAAACTGCACCTGAATCGCTTCTTCATCCGCCACTCACAGATTCCCGGCAACGATACCGTCCCGGCGCTCCA
>WRJU01000013.1 GCA_009778425.1 Pseudomonadota bacterium | reverse complement strand
ACCACCCGCGTACTGACCGAAGCTGCGATCATGGGCAAGCGCGACGAACTGCGCGGCCTGAAGGAAAACGTCATCGTGGGTCGCCTCATCCCTGCGGGCACGGGCCTCGCCTACCACCGCAGCCGGAAGACGCAACCCGCCGAAGACCAGGCTGCCGCGTCCTTCGCCTGGGTTCCTCCTCCTCCAGAGGAGGAGGTGCTCGTTGGTGGCGAGGAAGCAGCGTCACCGCAGCAGGAAGGCTTATGACACGGTAAGGGGTTTAGGGACAAACAGACCAAAACCCACCCAGGAACTGTTCGAGGATCACAAAATGATCCTCGAACAGTTCCTTTTCCATGTCCGGCAGTCCGGTAATAGGGAACCAGCGCGCCTCGGCGGCATCATCCGCGCCCGTGACAGGGGGAAGGGTCGATAACGGCAAATCGAACCAATAAGCGTGCGTAATGACGCGACCGCGCTGGCTGCGGTCGGGATGGTCGAAAACGGCTACCGAGCGGCATGCTGCCGCAAGATCATCGCCCGCGACGGCAAGCCCGGTTTCTTCCTTCAATTCCCGGATGGCGCCCTGAAGCAATCGCTCGCGGCCTTCGAGAAATCCGCCGGGAATGGCCCACAGACCTTTTCCGGGGGGATGCTTGCGCCGCACCAGCAGGACTTGCCCGGCAACCGTCACCACCGCGTCCAGCGTGACGAAAGGGCCAAGCCCCCATTCTTGTTGACCCGCTACGATGGACTCGTATTCCTCGCGCATGGCGGCGAAAGCGGGCAACAATCGCCAGTCTTCGAGGCATTGGGCAACCGCTGGCGGAAGCTGGGCGCGTAAGGTGACCCAAGCTGCCTCGTTGCTGCCGAAATAAAGCCCTCGGATCGGCGTCGCGTCAAAATCTCCCTGCCGTTTTGAGGCCGCAAACGACCATTGCGGGAACAATTTCAGGTAGTCGCTCGAAGCATCCTTGTGAAAACCGGCCAGCGCAATGCGCGGCGCGGCAAGCCCCTGTTTTTCCATCGCCGTGCGGACGGCTTCTTCTACAGCAGCGGCCCAGCGCGCGTCGTTGTAGTAATCCCGAACCGGGACAAAGAGGATGCGCCGGGCTTCGGCTTCATCGACGCTCGCGGCAATCATCGCGGCGCGTTCTTCCCACGTAAAAGGGTTTTTGGCGTTTCGCGCCCGGAACGAAGAACCGAGCACGACCAGGGCGCGGTCAGCCATTTCCAGCGCCTGTTTAAGCAGCGCCGCGTGGCCGTTGTGAAAAGGCTGGAAGCGGCCAATCAGGATTGCCGCGTCAAAGCGGACGCCAGCGTCGTTCATGAAGTTTCATTCTTCTGAGATTGGCGGGGCCAGCACTTCACGGTTGCCGTTGGCTCCCACCGGAGAGACGACCCCATTGCGTTCCATTTGTTCGATGAGGCGGGCGGCGCGGTTGTAGCCGATGCGCAAGTGGCGCTGCACCAGCGAAATCGACGGTCTGCGCGTCTTGATGACGACTTCGACTGCCTTGTCGTAAAGCTCGTCGGACTCGCCCCCGCTTCCTCCGCCTTCGCTGTCGAAACCGAAATCGTCCGAATCGTCCGAGATGGGCGTGAGGATGCCTTCCACGTAATCGGGCTGTCCGGTTTTCTTGAGATAGTCGACGACCTTGTGAACCTCGCCATCGGCAACGAAGGCACCATGCACCCGCATCGGTACGCCCGTGCCCGGCGCAAGGTAGAGCATGTCGCCCATGCCGAGCAGGGTTTCGGCTCCCATCTGGTCGAGGATGGTGCGCGAATCAATCTTGCTCGATACCTGGAAAGCGATCCGGGTCGGCACGTTGGCCTTGATCAGCCCGGTGATGACATCGACCGATGGGCGCTGAGTGGCGAGAATCAGGTGAATCCCGGCCGCGCGCGCCTTTTGCGCCAAGCGGGCGATCAACTCCTCCACCTTCTTGCCCACCACCATCATCATGTCGGCCAGTTCATCGACCACCACCACGATGTATGGCATGGGTTCGATCCGCTCAGGTTCCTCCGGAGTGATCGAGAACGGATTGGTCAGCGGTTCGCCGATCTTGCGCGCGTCGATCACGGCCTTGTTGAACCCAGCCAGGTTGCGAACGCCGACCGCCGCCATGAGCCGGTAACGCCTGTCCATTTCGCCCACGCACCAGTTGAGTGCGTTGGCCGCGTGTTTCATATCCGTCACCACCGGGGCCAGCAAGTGCGGGATACCCTCGTAGATCGACAGTTCCAGCATTTTCGGGTCGACCATGATGAGACGCACCTGATCCGGCGTGCTCTTGTAGAGCAGGGACAGGATCATGGCGTTGATCCCCACCGACTTGCCGGAGCCGGTCGTGCCCGCCACCAGCAGGTGCGGCATCTTGGCGAGATCGGCCACGAACGGTTGTCCGCTGATGTCCTTGCCCAAGGCCACGGTCAGGGTCGCGCCCATGTCGTTGTAGGCTTTCGAGCCGAGAATTTCCGACAGGCGCACGACTTGGCGGCGGGCGTTGGGCAATTCAAACGCCATGCACGACTTGCCGGGTACGGTTTCGACCACCCGGATCGACACCAGCGAGAGCGCGCGCGCCAAGTCTTTGGCGAGATTGACCACTTGCGCGCCCTTGACCCCGATCGCCGGTTCGACCTCGTAACGGGTGATGACCGGCCCCGGATAGGCCGCCAG
>WRJU01000012.1 GCA_009778425.1 Pseudomonadota bacterium | reverse complement strand
AGGCCGTTGAGAACGGCCGCGCCAACCACGATGGCCGTACCATGCTGGTCATCGTGGAAAACCGGGATTTTCATGCGGCTACGCAGTTTCTGCTCGATGTAGAAGCACTCTGGCGCTTTGATGTCCTCCAGATTGATGCCACCGAACGTCGGCTCCAGCGCGGCAATCATATCGACCAGGCGGTCGGGGTCTGATTCGTTGATCTCGATGTCGAACACATCGATGTCGGCGAATTTCTTGAACAGCACCCCCTTGCCTTCCATCACCGGCTTGGCGGCAAGCGCGCCGATATTGCCCAGGCCGAGCACGGCGGTTCCGTTGGTGATGACCCCAATCAGGTTGGCGCGCGCGGTCAGGTTGGCGGCTTCCTGCGGATCAGCCACGATGGCATCGCACGCTGCCCCCACCCCTGGCGAATAGGCCAGCGAAAGGTCGCGCTGGTTGGTCAGCGCCTTGATCGGCGTGACGGCAATCTTGCCGGGTCTCGGGTGGCGGTGATAGTCGAGTGCCGCAGCGCGTATCAGGTCATCCATATTTTCCTCTTTTTCTTGAAAGAACAAGCGGAAGAGACTGATTCCATCCCGCAAAGGTTCCGTTGCACAGCCATCATTGTGCCCGATCACCAAGCCGCGACCAGTCGAAAAACGGCCCCGGGTCGGTTTTGCGCCCGGGCGCGATGTCCGAATGCCCGACAATATCGCATCCCGGATACCGTCGGGCCAGCCGCCGCAGCAATGCTTTCAGCGCCACATACTGACGCTCGTCGAAAGCTTGCGTGTCACACCCTTCCAGTTCGATTCCCAGCGAAAAATCGTTGCATTGCTCGCGTCCGCGCCATTTCGACACCCCGGCATGCCAGGCGCGGCATTCTGTCGGCACAAACTGGATTAGCTCACCGTCGCGGCGGATGAAAAAATGCGACGACACCCGCAACTGATGGACTTCCGCGTAGTACGGATGCGCCGCCGGGTCGAGCCGGTTTGTGAAAAGCTCGATCACGCCGGAGCCTCCGAACTCGTCCGGCGGCAAGCTGATGGCATGTATCACGATCAGGCCGACCCGCTCGCCTTCCGGGCGGGCGTCGAAATTGGGCGACTCAACCCGCTTCACTCCCCGCAACCAGCCTCGCATCCTGTCACCCATCTCATATCAAACCATCCGGCATGGAGAGTCCTGCGACACAAGGCCGGAGGCTTCAAAGCGCGGCCATCATTGGGCACGATCAAACCCCCTGGAACAAAAAATCGAGTGCCGCCGCGATACGATCATGCTCGGAAGCGAGCGAAGCGACGGGATGCCTCAGAATGCGCGTTGGCACTGCGCCCATTTGGGGAACATCCAGAAAAAACGCCTCATCCCCGATTTGCAGCGCAGGCAATAAACGCTCCGGGCGTTTGACCGTGGAAGGGAAATCCCGCAAGCGGCGCAGTGGAATCACGACACGGCTCTCCAACCCGTCGAGCAGATCGCTTTGTGCATCCAACAGGTAAGGCGCTATCCGGGCATGTGCGCCTGGATTCGGGAAAACGTCGTATTTCGCCATCAAAAAGTTTTCCACTCATCAAGCAGCAAGCCCTCAGCAACCAGTACCTCATTATAGGCCGCGACGAAATCTGCGTATTCCTCGCGCCAGCGGCGCGCCAATTCTTTGTTGACCGCTTTTCGCAAATGCGCGTCGCAAGTCTGCGAAATATTGATGTTCAGCGCCTTTGCGGCTTCCAGCACGTCAGCGCTCAGGCTCAGGTTCGTCGCGCGGCGGGGCGATTGGCTGGATGAACGAGCACGGCGCTCGGAGATGGATTCAAGCATGGTGAACTATGATACGCATCAATGATGCACATCATATTAGTGCTTGCCGGGGGCGCATTCAAGAGTCTTTTGTTCTCTGAATGTGCATCTCCAGCACCTTCCCCGTTTGTTTCTGCCGAAATTCCCGCAATTTCTCAAAGAGCGCGGCATCTTCATTCGCCAGCATGGCAACTGCAAAAAGCGCGGCGTTGGCCGCGCCAGCCTCGCCGATGGCAAAGGTGGCGACCGGCACGCCCTTGGGCATTTGCACGATCGAGTACAGGGAATCGACCCCGGACAGCGCGCGGGATTGGACGGGGACGCCCAATATCGGCACTTCTGTTTTGGCGGCCAGCATGCCGGGAAGGTGCGCCGCGCCGCCCGCACCGGCAATGATTGCTTTCAGGCCGCGCGACTTGGCAGTTTCGGCGTACTCAAACAACAGGTCGGGTGTGCGGTGGGCGGAAACGACCTTGGCCTCGAACGGTACGCCGAAGTCCTTGAGGATGGCGGCGGCTGCCTGCATCGTTGGCCAGTCGGAATCGGAACCCATGACGACGCCGACGACCGGCGCAACCTTGCCTGCTGTGTCCATGTTCATGCTCCGGCTCTCCGTTCAGCCGCTTCGATGGTGTTCGCCAGCAGCATAGTGATGGTCATCGGCCCGACGCCGCCGGGCACAGGAGTAATCAGGGAAGCGATTTCCTTCACGGCATCGAAATCGACATCGCCGCAAAGTTTTCCGCCCTCTTCCACGGGCAGGCGGTTGATGCCCACGTCGATGACGACCGCGCCGGGTTTGACCATGTCGGCAGTGACGAAACGCGGCTTGCCTACTGCCGCCACGAGAA
>WRJU01000011.1 GCA_009778425.1 Pseudomonadota bacterium | reverse complement strand
GTGCGGAAGAACTGGATGTCGTCGATGATGAGCAGGTCGAGCGAGCGGTAATAGCGTTTGAGGGCATCGAAGCTCTTTTGCTGGTAGGCGCGCACGACATCGGAGCCGAAATCCTCGGAATGCACGTAACGTACCACCGCGCGCGGATTTTGCTGGAATACGGCGTTGCCAATGGCGTGCACGAGGTGGGTCTTGCCCAGGCCGACGCCGCCGTAGATAAAGAACGGGTTGTAGGACGTGCCGGGATTCTGGGCAATCTGCATCGCGGCGGCATGCGCCAGGGCGTTGGCGCGGCCAGTGACGAGCGTCTCGAAAGTGAAATCGGGGTTGAGGCGGGTCTTTTCGTAGGCGAACTCTGCACCCGTTGCATCCGGTGCTGTTCTGGCGGAGTCCCTGGGAACAGACTTACGGGCGGAAGAAGCGGATGACCCCGCCGCCGTATCGTTGTTGTTCGCGGCGGGGAGCGGCGTAACGACGGGCGCGGCCTGGGGTGTGGGAGCAGCCGGTACGGGAACCAGTTGCAGGTCGAGGCGCAGGGGCATGCCGTGGAACTCTTCGCCCAGTTCGCCGATACGGCGCAGGTAGCGGTCACGCACCCATTGCAGGACGAAGCGGTTGGGAGCCTTCAGCGTCAGGCTGGGGCCGCCGCCGTCATCGCCGACATACTCGATGGGCAGCGGTTTGATCCAGGTGTTGAACTGCTGCGCGGGCAGTTCCTGTTCAAGGCATGCTAGACAGTAAGGCCAGAATTCCTGCGGCAGGGAGGGGACGGTTTGCGTTTGTGGCACGACGTTCAAAGAAACATCAAACACGCCACTCCGGGATACCGGGCGGCAGGCATACGGCCTTGAGGCCAGATTCGGGGCGGCCAAAGCACTGAAAGACTCCGACCGGACAGGTGAGAGATTTTACTCGTTTTACCCGTCCTCCGCCAACTTATCCACAGACGATTTTCGGAGAGGAATGCTTTTCCCCTGCCTGGGTTCATCTGAGATAATCTGTTGAATTTTTTACCGGACGATCCCCGTGGCCCAGGCGACATCCTCTCCCTCCTTGCTGCGCGTCATCTTCAATCGCCGCATGTTGATCTGCATCTTCACCGGGTTTGCTTCCGGCATGCCGCTGTATCTGCTCTTCAACCTTTTGCCCGCCTGGCTCAAGACGGAAGGCTTAAGTCTGAAAGCCATCGGCGCTTTCGCGTTGATCCAGTTTCCCTACACCTGGAAGTTTCTCTGGTCTCCTCTGCTCGACCGTTACGCGCTGCCGTGGCTCGGCCGTCGCCGGGGCTGGATGGCGCTGTTCCAGATTGCCCTGTTGGGCATCATCGCTTGGCTTGGACAGTTGTCACCCAAGGAAGATTTGCATCTCATCGTAATGCTCACGGCGATGCTGGCTTTTTTCTCGGCTTCGCTCGACATCGTGCTCGACGCCTTCCGCCGCAACCTGCTTGCGGACGTAGAGCAGGAAATGGGCAACACGCTGCATGTGAACGCATACAAGATCGCCAGCCTGGTGCCGGGGTCGCTGTCCCTGATTCTTTCAGATCGTTTGCCGTGGGCGCAGGTGTTTTTCATCACGGCTCTGTTCATGCTGCCTGGACTCATCATGACCCTGCTGGTCAGTGAGCCGCATGTCGAAGCCAAGCCCCCCAGGACCTTGCGCGCGGCCATTGTCGAGCCTTTCCAGGAATTCTTCCATCGTCATGGCATCCAGTTCGCCCTCTTTACCCTTTCTTTCATCCTGCTCTATAAATTGGGCGATTCCCTGTGCACCGCGCTGGCAACCCCGTTCTACATGGAGATGGGTTTCACGAAAACGGAAATCGGCCTCGTTGCCAAGAATGCCGGCCTGTGGCCGAGCGTGATCGGCGGCGTGGTCGGCGGCGTGCTGATGACCCGTATCGGCATCAACCGCGCGCTTTGGGTTTTCGGGGCATTACAGGCCGTTGCCATTCTGGGCTTTGCCTGGCTGGCGCACTTGGGGCCAGCGCCCGCTACGGCTGAGCGTCTGTGGACTCTCGCTGGCGTGATCGGCTTCGAGGCAATCTCCATCGGCCTGGGTACGGCGGCCTCCGTCTCTTTCATCGCCCGCACCACGCATCCCGCTTACGTCGCCACGCAGTTCGCGCTGCTGACGAGCCTGACCGCCGTCCCGCGCACCTTCATCAATGCCAGCGCCGGATGGCTGGTGGAAGGCATGGGCGGATGGCTGGGCTTTTTCTGGCTTTGCTTCGCCCTCGCCATTCCGGGCATGCTGCTGCTCTTCAAGGTCGCACCTTGGAACGGCTCGCCGTCCTCTACGCCAACGGCGGATGAAGAGAACGCAGCCGAAAGTAAATGAATCTCAGCCCTCGTGACCGATCCCGGAGTTGACTGTGACTGCCGCCGCCCTGATTGCCGCCGCCCGCGAGTTGTCCGCCACGCTCGGGAAAATGCGCTTCGCCCCGCCGGTGACGCATGTCTACAACCCGCTCGATTACGCTTGGAATGTTCATGAACGTTACCTGCGCCGTTATGGGGATGGCCGCAAACGGGTCGTCTTTCTGGGCATGAATCCGGGGCCTTTCGGCATGGCGCAAACCGGCGTGCCTTTCGGCGAAGTGGCCGCCGTGCG
>WRJU01000010.1 GCA_009778425.1 Pseudomonadota bacterium | reverse complement strand
CGGGGGACGTCGCCCGCCGTTTCCACTACGGCGGCTTCGCTGACCAGCATGCGGGCGCGATCCAGGCCGTAGGCGGCAGCATCGGCGTAGCTCGCGCCGTCGTCGTCCCCTTGAGCGTTTTCCGGCAGCGGGTAGCCGAGCGCGGCAGCGAAGAGTTCGCGCACACGGCGCACGGCATGCCGCCCCCAAGGCACGGCATGGCGATGGGCATAGGCAAGGCTTGCCAGAGGCTCGCGCGCCGAGCGGAAAGCGAATCCATGTATGTGAGCGTGTGCCTTGAGGGCAAGCCAGGCGCTTTTTATCAACCCCTGCGCGTCGAGCACGAAATCGTAAGGCCCTGCATCGAGGGCGGCGCGGAAAGCTTTCCATTCTGCGCGCGTGGCGTGGGCGAAAGGATGTTTCCGCCAGCGGCGCAGCGCCACCGGGATGACCCGCTCCACCGCCGGATGCCAGGCGGGAATTTCGGCAAAGGCTTCTTCCACGACCCAGTCGAAACGGATGCCGGGAAACGCCCGCGCCGCGTCGGTGACGGCAGGCAAAGTGTGAATGACATCACCGAGCGAAGAGGTTTTGACCAACAATATCCGCATTGTCAGAAGGATGAAGAAGAGCCGATGAAGGGTTCCAGCGCCGCAAGCACTTTTTCGGGGGCGATGTCGGTTAGGCAACGAGTGTGCTTGAGCGGGCATTGCCGCTCGAAACAGGGCGCACACGATAACCGGAGGGTTTCGATGACGACCTGGCGGGCGAGCGGCGGCGTGTGCTCCGGGCTGGAGGAGCCAAAGAGGGCGACGAGCGGCACATCGAGCGCGGCAGCGACGTGCATCAGGCCGGAATCGTTGCAGATGGCAGCACGGGCGAGCGCGATGAGGTCTGCCGCATCGCCGAGGCTGGTTTTGCCCGTGAGATCGATCACCGAGGGGTTGCCGTTGGCTATCGGGCGCGCAACCGCGCTGTCTTTCTCCGAACCCAACACCCAGACTTGAAAGCCGCGCGCCGCGAGCAGGTGCGCCAGCTTGGCGTAGTGCGTAGGCGGCCATTGCTTGGCCGGGCCGTATTCCGCGCCAGGCATGAAGGCGATGGCCGGACGCGCGGAATCGAGTTTGAAGCGTTCCCGCAGCGCCGCCTGGTTGGCGGAATCCGCGTGGAGCCGGGGTGTTGGGAAAGAAATGGGCGCAGCGGCGGTTTCGCGCGTCTGGCCGAGGGCGACGAACCGCTGTACCGTCATCGGCAGCAAGCTGCGGTCAAGCGGGCGCATATCGTTGATAAGCCCGTAGCGCATCTCCCCGCGAAAGCCGGTGCGTTGCGGGATGCGGGCGAAAAACGGCACGAGCGCCGATTTGAACGAACCGGGCAACACGATGGATTGATCGTAAGCCTCGCTGGCAAGTTCCTTCCCCAAACGCCGACGCGTGCCGAGGCCCAACCGGCCATGCCCAAGCGGCATCACGATGCCGCGCCGCACTTCGAGCATCCGCGCAAGAACCGGCAGCGACCAGGCCGGGGCAAGCACGTCGATCTCGCATTCGCCACCGGCTTTCAGGCTCATGAAAAGGCTCTGCGCCATGACCATATCGCCTACCCACGACGGCCCTACGATCAGGATTTTTCGCATCGTTTCAGGCATTCAGTCGCGGTGCAGCCAATCGAGGTAGCGCGCCACACCTGTGGCGACATCCATGAAGGGGCGCTCGAACCCCGCCGCGCGCAACGCGGAGAGGTCGGCCTCGGTGAAGCTCTGGTAACGCCCCCTGAGATGATCGGGGAAGGGAATATAGTCGCTGCCGCCGAAACTGTGATCCTCACGCTGCCGATACCAGTCAATCGCGGCCCGCGCGACATCGTTGAAACTCTGCGCCCTGCCCGTGCCGACGTTGAAAATGCCGGAAATCTGCGGGTTATCGAGCAACCACAGATTGACGGCCACCACGTCGTCGACATGGATGAAATCGCGCTGCTGCTCGCCCGGCCCGTAACCGTCCGAACCTTCAAAAAGGCGCAACCGGCCGCTGTTCTGCAATTGCGTATCCATATGGAAGGCCACGCTCGCCATTGCGCCCTTGTGTTGCTCCCGTGGGCCGTAAACATTGAAATAGCGCAGTCCGGCCACCTGGCTGAAGATGCCCCGGATACGCGCGCGCAAGTGGCAATCGAACAAGAATTTGGAATAAGCGTAGGCGTTGAGCGGGTGCTCGAACTCCCGCGCTTCGCGGAAGGTCGGCCCCATGCCGTAAACCGCAGCCGAGGAAGCGTAGATGAACGGCGTCTTGCGCGCCACGCACCAGGAAAGCATCGCCTTGGTGTATTCAAAATTCACCTTCATCATGAAACGGCCATCCCACTCGGTCGTGGTGGAACAGGCTCCTTCATGGAACATCGCCTCAACACTGCCGAAAGTCTCGCCCTTCTCCACGCGGGCGAGGAAGTCGTCCTTGTCGAGATAGTCGCGGATGTTGGCGTCTGAGAGATTCAGGCACTTACGGCCATCGGAGAGGTCGTCGACGACCAGGATGTCGCTGATGCCTCGGGCATTCAACCCCTGTACGATGTTGCTACCGATGAAACCGGCTCCGCCGGTGACGATCATCATGGGGAATCTCCTGTTTTTTGG
>WRJU01000009.1 GCA_009778425.1 Pseudomonadota bacterium | reverse complement strand
GCCGTGATCTTCCTGGCGGTGAAGGTAGGCAGTTATTCGAGTGTATCGAGGAGTTCGTCCTATTCGGTCAGGGCGTCCTTCGACGATATTGGGGGCTTGAAAGTACGCGCCCCGGTCAAGAGCGCGGGTGTCGTGGTAGGCCGGGTCGGGAGCATCAGGCTCGATCAGAAGATTTACCGCGCCATCGTGCGGCTCGACATCAATGAAGATTACAAATTTCCGGCTGACACCGGCGCATCCATCCTGACTTCGGGCGTACTCGGCGAGCAGTACATCGGGCTGAATCCAGGGGGGGATGAAGCAGTCCTCAAGAAAGGCGATAGATTGCAGTTTACTCAATCGGCGATGGTGCTTGAAAAACTCATCGGCCAGTTCATGTTCAACAAGGCAGCCGAACAGCCTGCTCCGGCGCGTTGAGGCCACTGACGGCGAATCGGCTCGCAATCGCGCCGCTTTCAATTTTTCAATTTTCAATTTCACGATGAAAAACATCTTCCTTGCCTTTGCCACATTCCTGCTTGTTGCCGGTTGCGCCAACGCGCCGCCGGAAGACCCTCTGGAGCCGTTCAACCGCAGCATGTTTTCGTTCAACGAAAAGCTGGACAACGCGGTGACCAAACCGGTTGCAAAAGCCTACGTGGCGGTGACACCTGCGCCGGTGCGTACCTGGGTGAGCAATTTTTTCGGAAACCTTCAGGACCCGTGGATCGGCTTCAATAACCTGTTGCAAGGCAAGTTCGCCGATGCGATCAACGATTTGATGCGTTTTGTGTTCAATTCGACCCTGGGAATAGGCGGTCTGCTCGACATCGCCTCCGAAGCGGGGATGCCCAAGCATGACGAGGATTTTGGTCAGACCCTGGGGGTGTGGGGGGTCAAGGAAGGCCCCTTCATGGTGCTGCCTTTGTTTGGCCCGCACACTTTGCGCGACGCTGCTGCGCTTCCGCTGGATGCGACAGCTACCTCGCCCTGGACAGTACCCTACGCAAACCCGATCGTTCATGATGAGAAGGCGCGCTATGGCCTCTCGGGGATGAAGATGATCGATGGGCGCGCACGTTTGCTGGGGCTTGAACGCACCCTCGATGAAGGTACGCTCGACAAATACCGCTACATGCGCGATTTCTATTTGCAGCAGCGTCGTTTCAAGGTGTTGGACGGAAATATGCCGATTGAGTACGACGATTTCGACAACCCTGATGAGGGTGCTGACAACACGCCCCAAAATCCTGGAGGAGAACAATGACAAAAAAACTGTTTACCTGTTGCCTGTTGGCACTATCCGCATTTTTTGCGCCTCTTGCAGCGGCTGCAACGCAGGCTCCCGATGAGTTGGTGCGCAAAGTGACCAATGAAGTGCTGACCATCGTGCGTAGCGACAAGGCGATCCAGGCGGGCGATTTTCAGAAGACGCTTGCGCTGGTCGACGAGAAAGTGCTGCCGCATTTCGATTTCCGCCGCATGACCAGTCTCGCCGTGGGGCCGGGCTGGCGCTCCGCCAACCCGGAACAGCAGGAACGCCTCATCGCAGCTTTCCGCATCCTGCTCGTGCGTACCTATTCCAACGCGCTCACCAAGTTCCGTGACCAGACAATCGAGTTCAAGCCGATGCGGGACAATTCCGGCGACAAGAGGGTCAGGGTGAGTACCGAGGTTCATCAGTCCGGCGCGCAGCCCATCCCAATCGACTACGCGCTGGAGCAAACCGGCCAGGACTGGAAAGTGTTTGATGTCATTGTGAATGGGGCGAGCCTCGTGACCAACTATCGCGGCGAGTTCGCCGGTGAAGTCAACGCGAAAGGTATCGAAGGCCTGATCGCTTCACTGGAAGCCAAGAACAAGTCGCTGGAAGCGGGGCAGGGCGGCAAGTAATGGCAGAGCCTTCGGTCGTGAAGCTGGAAGGGGCCTTGACCCTGGAGACGGCGGCGGCCTGTCTTGAACGCGCCCTGCCTGACGGGAACCTGGTGTTCGACTTCGGCAATGTGACCCGCGTGGATTCTTCCGCGCTCGCGCTCCTGCTGGCCTGGTTGCGGCGCGCGCGGGAGCGCAGGAGCGCGGTGGAACTGCATGCGCTGCCGGAACCCCTGCTGGCGCTTGCCCGGCTCTATGGTGTCGATGCCCTGTTGCCGCTCACGGCCTGATATGTCGTCATCCTCGCCAGCAATTCGCGTTACCGCCCTGACCAAGCGTTACGGCAGCCTCCAGGCGCTTGCCGGGATCGACCTCGAAATTGCGCGAGGGGAATTCTTCGGCCTGCTCGGCCCGAACGGCGCGGGCAAGACCACGCTTATTTCGGCGCTTGCCGGACTGGTGCGCGCGGATGGCGGCACGCTCGAAGTCATGGGTCACGATGTTGTCACAGACTCCCGCAACGCCCGGCTCAAACTCGGCGTCGTTCCGCAGGAACTGGTGTTCGACCCGTTCTTTTCCGTGCGCGAAGTCCTGCGGTTTCAGTCCGGTTACTACGGCATACGCGGCAACGACGACTGGATAGACGAGATTCTTTCCCGCCTCGACCTGCTTTCCAGGGCCGATGCCAACATGCGTACCCTTTCGGGAGGCATGAAGCGGCGGGTGCTGGT
>WRJU01000008.1 GCA_009778425.1 Pseudomonadota bacterium | reverse complement strand
ATCTACGGCACCTCTTGAATACTTTTCGGGTGTCGGAGAAGCCCGTGAGTCTGGAGGAGCGTTGTTCCGGTTGTCGTGAGGCTGTTTTTTCGTAATGACACTAATAAGAACCTACTCAAGAATGAACGAATGCAAGGTACAAAATCACATTATAGCTGTCAACCGAGCTTTTAACAGGGCGCGCATGCCAAGTATTTAACATATTTTCAGAATCCAGTCCAAGCAAGCCTTTCGGAATTTTGTAGAGACACAGGCAGAGATGTAGAAAATTGTTACTTATTGTCATCTCATCTCGGGAGTCGACCCGGGAGTCAACTCGGGAGTCGGGCGCTAAATCTGGCTCATAAAACACAGACGGAAAAAATTCTCATTACATAACAATTAGTTACAATAGCACACTGGAGGAACAACGCTCCTCCAGAGTAGGGTGCATGGTTTTTATGATAGCGTTGTAATAAACCAACAATCAGTTACTTATTGAAATTCATCGTTCGTGTTTCCTTACAAGCCAGCTTGCTATGCAGCAAAACACTCCTCCAGTCCGGGAGTCGGACGGGAGTCGGGCTGGATGGTGTTGCACCAATCGGCTTAGGTTAAGTTGGCTTTTATGTGCAGTTCAATCAGGAACTCACATCAATCAACTTTCCCGCCTTTGATTCAATCGGACGGATAACCTCTGGACATAACATAATAAATGGCTTCTTCTGCCTTGGCAGCATTCCGCTGCTTCTTCAGGAGATCGTCATGAATGTCCTTGAGTTTGCCAGTCCAAAGGTCTCTGAAAGGCTACCCGGAAAGTCGACCGGAAACCATGCACGGTAATGCCAGGACGATCCATCTTCCTGAGCAGACTGCCCATGACGGTTTCACAAAACGGCTGGCCCCTTTTCAAGTTTGGAAATACCCAGTCGGGATGCAGTCCGTTCATCGCATTCAGGATTTTCAGCGCAGTATCCGACAAAGGGATGCGGTGCATCCGCCCGTTCTTCGTCCGCGCGCTTGGAATGATCCAAACGCGCTGTTTGAGGTCAATTTCCTGCCACTTGGCGTGTAGCGCTTCGGATGTCCGGCAGGCAGTGAGAATCGTGAATTCAAGGATTCTTGCCACGATACTTTTCTCGGCGTTCAGCAATTTGAAAAACTCACCAATTTCCTGATAAGAGATCGCTGGATGGTGGCGAATATGTTTGATCCGGGATGGTTTTGGTAATATCTCTTGCAAGTGTCCATTCCATCTCGCCGGATTGTCCCCCTCGCGATAGCCATGTATTGTGGCCCAAGAAAGTATTCGTTCAATACGCTCCCGGAGCCGGGAAGCTGTTTCTGTCTTTATGGCCCACATTGGCTTCAAAACCTGTAAAACAAGCACAGTCGTTATTTCGCGTACTGGCATATTTCCAAAATGAGGAGAGGCGTATAGGCTGAGAGAGCCTTTCCACTGTTTCAGATGTTTTATGCTCTTCCAAGCGGATTTGTGATGTGCAATATATTCGATGGCGCATTCGTCGAAAGTTTTATCGTTCTCATTCCTCTTGGTAATATCCGTTGGACGCTCCCGCATGAGATCGACTCCTCTGGCAAGACAGGCACGCAAAGTACGAGCCTTTTCTCGCGCCTCTTCGATATCGACGGCATGAAGTGGGCCAAGTCCCATACAGTGTTCGATGCCTTTCCTCTGATAACGGAACAGCCAGCTTTTGACCAAGGTTCTTGTAACCTGCAAATACAAACCATCTCCATCGCCATATTTACCGTGCTTGGTGATACGCGCCACCTTGGAAGGACTCAGTTTTTCGATGCCTGGCATGGGTGTCCTCCTGGGAATGACTGCTCTATGACAAGAGGGATTAAAGGGGAACTGCCTCCAAAGCAATAGGAAAAATGGGTTTGATGCTGAATCCTTTTTTCGCTGTCGAGCTGGCGCAATTCAGGGTTGACTGGGCGGGTATTCCTTCATGCCTGCCGCCATGCCCCGGTCTCAATCCTTTCGTTGTGCCACCGCCGTTTCCGCCGCCGTCCTCGCCTTGGGGCTGTGTCCCTATGCTTGGGCGGAGGTGGTCGCTTTTACGGATGCCCGGCACCCCCTGACTTCGGTCGGTAACGTGCGCGTGGTTGCGCTCGATGCGCCGAAGCAAATCGAAGCTGTCTTGTCTGAAGGCTTGCCGCCGGATGCCAGTAAAGCGGCTGCAATCGTTCGGCAGCGGCTGGCGCAAAACCCAGCGATTCACCAGCAACTCGCGGTTGCTCATCAGGGCGTGCTGGACGCCTTTTTCTTGGGCGTCACCAAGGTGCCTGCCGTCGTGGTGGATCGCCGCTACGTGGTCTATGGCGAGCACGATGTAGGGGCTGCACTCGCAAAAATCGCCGCATACCGGAACAGCGCACGATGAGAGTAAAACCCGTCGCCCGTGCTCTGGCCCTGTCTCTCGCTGTTCTGAGCGGTAACGCGAGCGCACTCAAAACGGATCAGATCATTGAATCGACCCTCTCCGTCGATTGCCTCGACTGGCGCGTCGTCGGTATCTGTTTCTGGCTCTACTGCACTTATTACGAGTGCGAGATACG
>WRJU01000007.1 GCA_009778425.1 Pseudomonadota bacterium | reverse complement strand
CAGGCGTTCGAGCCGGTTCTGATCGAAGGCAAGGCCATCCAGTTGCACCCGCTCGTCTGCGTGGCATTCAACGCCGACTTCGACGGCGACCAGATGGCCGTCCACGTCCCGCTGTCGCTTGAGGCGCAGATGGAAGCCCGCACCCTGATGCTGGCCTCCAACAACGTACTCTCTCCCGCCAACGGCGAGCCGATCATCGTTCCCTCTCAGGACATCGTGCTTGGGCTTTATTACGCCACCCGCGCCGCCGTCAATGCGCCGGGCGAAGGCATGCTGTTTACCGATGTAGGCGAGGTCAAGCGCGCTTACGAATCGGGGCAGGTTTCCCTGCATGCCAAGATTACCGCGCGGATCAAGGAAGTCGACCTTGGGCCGGACGGCGAGCGCATCGAAAAGGTCGTGCGGGCCGACACCACGGTGGGGCGCGCCATTCTTTCCGAGATACTGCCTGCCGGACTGCCGTTCAGCGTGATCGACAAACCGCTGAAGAAAAAGGAAATTTCCAAACTCATCAATGCCTCGTTCCGCCGTTGCGGCTTGAAGGCCACGGTGATTTTCGCCGACAGGCTGATGCAGTTCGGTTACCGTCTCGCCACCCGGGGCGGTATTTCGATTGCGGTCAAGGACATGCTGGTTCCGATGAAGAAGAAGGAACTCATCAGTGCCGCCGAAACCGAAGTGGGCGAAATCGAGCGTCAGTACGCCAATGGCCTCGTGACCCAGGGCGAGCGCTACAACAAGGTTGTGGACATATGGGGCCGCTGCGGCGACCAGGTCGCCAGGGCCATGATGGAGCAGCTTGGCCAGGAAGATGTCATCGACCGCGAAGGCAACAAAGTCAAGCAGGAAGCCTTCAACTCCATTTACATGATGGCCGACTCGGGTGCGCGCGGTTCCGCCGCCCAGATTCGCCAGCTTGCCGGGATGCGCGGCTTGATGGCCAAACCGGACGGTTCCATCATCGAGACGCCGATTACCACCAACTTCCGCGAAGGGCTGAACGTACTCCAGTACTTCATCTCCACCCACGGCGCGCGTAAGGGCTTGGCCGATACCGCGCTGAAAACCGCGAACTCCGGCTACCTCACCCGTCGTCTGGTCGACGTGACCCAGGATTTGGTGGTCATCGAAGATGACTGCGGAACCCGCAACGGCTTCAGCATGAAAGCGCTGACCGAGGGCGGCGAAGTCGTTGAACTGCTGCGCGACCGTATCCTTGGCCGCGTCTGCGCCGCAGACATCATCAATCCCGAAACCCACGAAACCGTGATCGAATCCGGGTCGCTACTCGACGAAGACGCGGTCGACTTGATCGACCAACTTGGAGTCGACGAAGTCAAGGTACGTACCCCCCTCACCTGTGAAACCCGTTATGGCCTCTGCGCCAAGTGCTACGGGCGCGACCTTGGGCGCGGCCACATGGTCAACTCCGGCGAAGCGGTCGGCGTCATCGCCGCACAGTCGATCGGCGAGCCTGGCACCCAGCTCACCATGAGAACCTTCCACGTCGGTGGCGCGGCCTCACGGGCGGCGGCGGCCACTGGGGTCGAAGCCAAGACCGAAGGCATCATCCGTTTCGCAGGCAACATGCGCTACGTTTCCAACGCCAAGGGTGAAAAAGTCGTTATCGCCCGCTCGGCGGAAGTGTCGGTGGCTGATCGGCACGGACGCGAGCGCGAACGCCACAAGATTCCCTATGGCGCGACTTTGCTCGTCGATGACGGAGCCGAAATCAAGGCCGGTTCCAAACTGGCGAACTGGGACCCGCACACCCGGCCCATCATCACCGAATACTCGGGAACGGTGAAATTCGAGCATGTCGAAGAAGGCGTGACCGTCGCCAAGCAGGTCGACGAAATCACCGGCCTGTCGACGCTGGTGGTGATTGATTCCCCACGCCGCTCCTCCACCTCGGCGAGCAAGGGCGCGCGCCCGCAAGTCAAACTGCTCGACGACAAGGGTGGCGAAGTGAAAATCGCGGGCAGCGATCACGTCGTTGCCATCACCTTCCAGCCGGGCGTGCTTATTACCGTGCAGGACGGACAGGCCGTCAGTATCGGCGACGTGCTTGCCCGCATCCCGCAGGAATCGGCCAAGACGCGCGACATTACCGGCGGCTTGCCGCGCGTGGCGGAATTGTTTGAAGCCCGTGCGCCCAAGGATGCCGGCATGCTGGCCGAATACACGGGTACCGTCTCCTTCGGCAAGGACACCAAGGGCAAGCAACGCCTCGTCATCACCGAGCCGGACGGCGCTTCGCACGAGTTCCTGATCTCGAAGGACAAGCATCTGATGGTGCATGAGGGGCAAGTCGTCAACAAGGGCGAGATGATCGTCGACGGCCCCGCCGACCCGCACGACATCCTGCGCCTGCAAGGCGTCACCGAACTGGCGCGTTACATTATCGACGAAGTGCAGGATGTGTATCGTCTGCAAGGCGTGAGGATCAACGACAAGCACATCGAAGTGATCGTGCGCCAGATGCTGCGCCGGGTCGTCATTACCGATCCGTGCGACTCCCGGTTCATCCGCGAGGAGCAGGT
>WRJU01000006.1 GCA_009778425.1 Pseudomonadota bacterium | reverse complement strand
GTTCTGGCTCAACTCGGCAATCCCGACATGCGTATCCCGATTGCCAACGCCCTGGCCTGGCCGGAGCGGATTGATTCGGGCGTCGACGCGCTCGACCTCTTCGATATTGTCATGTTGAACTTCGAGCGTCCCGATTTCGGGCGCTTTCCCTGCCTTCCCCTGGCTTATCAGGCGCTGGAGGTGGGCGGTTCGACGCCTGCCGCGCTCAACGCGGCCAATGAAGAGGCGGTAGCGGCTTTCCTGGAGGGAAGCTTGGGGTTTTGCCGCATCGCCGATGTGATTGCCGCCACGCTGGAACGCGCCGGATGGGCAGGAGCCGAAACGCTGGAAGCGGTGCTGGAGGTTGACGCGCGCGCGCGCGGCTTCGCCCGTGAAGAAATCCGCAAACGAGGAGCAGCATGAGTTTCTTGATCCATTACATCGTCCCGTTCGCTGTTGCCCTCGGGGTATTGATACTGATCCATGAGTTGGGGCATTACCTGGTCGCGCGCTGGTGCGGGGTCAAGGTTCTGCGGTTCTCGATCGGTTTTGGCCGCCCCTTGCTGAAATACCAGGGAAAGAGCGAAACCGAGTGGGTGCTGGCGGCGTTTCCGCTCGGCGGATACGTCAGGATGCTTGGCGAAGGCAGCGACGAGGTCGAAGAGCATGAATCGCACCGGGCTTTCAATCGCCAGCCGATAAAGCGGCGCTTTGCCATTGTGGCGGCCGGGCCGATTTTTAATCTGTTGCTGGCCGTCGTTTTGTACTGGGGGCTGTTCGTGGGCGGCAGCGATGAACTGCGGCCGCTGATCGCGCCCACCGAGGCACAGGCCAGCCTGGCGCGCGACGCGGGTGTGATCGAGGGCGACCTGGTGTTGAGCATCGATGGCGACGAAATCAAGAGTTGGCAGGATTTTCAATGGGCGTTGCTGCGTCACGCGGTCGACCGCGACGAGGCGCATCTGCTGGTGCGTACCCGCTCTGGCAATGATGCCGTGCGGATTCTCGATCTTCGGGATTTTTCCCTCGACGACGCAAGCAAGGAAGACCCGGTTTCCCGCATGGGTTTGCGCCCGGCTTCGGTTCCCGCGTTCATCGAGCATGTGGAAGAAGGCAGTGCGGCGGCTAAAGGCGGCATAGCCAAGGGCGATGAAATCATTGCCATCGACGGCAAGGCGATGAATCTGATTCAGGAAATCGTTGAAACCGTGCACGCTACGCCTGGGCAGACGCGGCTGTTTACCGTGAGTAGGGGAGGGGAAGAAAGGACGTTTTCTGTCGTCGTGGGCGAAAAACAGGTCAAGGATGGCGGGACGGTCGGCATCATCGGCGTGATGTTCGATACTTCGGCGCTGTTTGCCGAGGTAAGTTACGGGCCGCTCGAAGCCTTGGCGCGCGCAGCGCGCCTGACCTGGGAAACCGGCGCGCTGACCCTGAAGTCCATTGGCCAGATGATTATCGGCAACATTTCGTGGAAGAACGTTTCCGGGCCGATTACGATTGCCGACTACGCCGGAAAATCGGCTCAACACGGGATGGCGGCCTTCATTCGCTTCCTGGCATTTATCAGCATCAGCCTCGGGGTTTTGAATTTGCTGCCTATCCCTGTGCTCGACGGCGGGCATTTGCTGTATTATGCAGTAGAGCTTATCAAGGGCAGGGCGCTTTCTGACCGGGTTGTGGAGGCCAGCCAAAAAATTGGCATTGTTCTCCTTCTCGTGCTGATGGTGATTGCCGTTTGTAATGACATTAACCGTCTTATTTCCTGATTCTGACAATCCGCATGATTTATAAACGCCTTGTCGGGCTGATTGCGGCCCTCTCAGTTTCCTTGCCGGCCTTGGCTTTCCAGCCGTTCGTGGTCAAGGATATACGGGTTGAAGGTTTGCAGCGTACCGAGGCGGGGACGGTATTCAATTACCTGCCCGTGAAAGTGGGCGACATGTTCGACGAGGCGCAGGCGAGCGAGGCGATACGCGCCCTGTTCAACACCGGTTTTTTCCGGGATGTGCGTATCGAGACCGATCACGATGTGTTGGTTGTCGTGGTCGATGAGCGTCCGGCTATTGCGAAGATTGATTTCGTCGGCGTCAAGGACCTCGATGTCGAAGCACTTAGAAAAGGGCTGAAGGAAGTCGATTTGGCCGAGTCCCGCACGTTCGACCGCGCGCTCCTCGACCGCGCCGAACAGGAAATAAAGCGCCAATATCTTGCGCGTGGCAAATTCGGCGCAACCGTCACGACCACGGTGACGCCGGCTGAACGCAACCGAGTCGGCATTACCTTCAACGTCGATGAAGGCGACGTCGCCCGCATTCGCCAGATCAAGATTGTCGGCGCGAAGACGTTCAAGGAAAGCAATCTTCTCGATCTCTTCGAGCTTTCCACGCCGGGTTGGTTTACCTGGTACACCAAGCGCGACCGGTATTCGCGCCAGAAACTCGCCGCCGATCTCGAACGCTTGCGTTCCCATTACCTCGACCGCGGTTATCTCGATTTCGACATCGAATCCACCCAGGTTTCGATCACGCCGGATAAAAAGGACATCTAC
>WRJU01000005.1 GCA_009778425.1 Pseudomonadota bacterium | reverse complement strand
TCGCCCATCAACGCGGGCGCGCTGGCGATGCTCGCGGGGCTGGTGATCGTGCCGGTGGTCAGTTGGCTCACGCCGCGCCCGGATGCCGAACGGACGAGCGCACTCTTCAGGGAGTCGTACCTGAACCTGCACGATGTGAAGATCGACGCGGATTGATTCGGGTTATCCGCGTTCTTCGTGATGAGCCAGGGTTTCGTCGAACTGGTAAATCAGATCGTCGGCGAGGTCGTCCACGTCTGAGGCTGCATAGCCCAGGCAAAAGGCGGCGGCTTCGCGCGCCCGCATCCATTCCGCATCCTGAACCGTGCGCAGATGGGTGCTTGCGGCATACTCGGCTATCACGTTGATGGCAATCAGGCGATGCGCCTCGCTATTGATGTGTAGCGGGTCTTCGAGTTGGGCATAGTCATGATGACGGAGAATACCCTGGGTGATCGCATCCGCCAGACCCCAGGCGCGCGCGAGGTAATAGCCGATAATGGCATGGCTGGTTCCGAGAGCCTCTTCTTCGACATCGGTGAATATCCGTTCGGCGTCCTTGTTGGCTTCGCGCAGGACATTCTTGTATTCCGAATAGCGTTGCGCGAGCAGGGGGATGCCACAATCGTGGAACAGCCCGAAGGTATAGGCGGTATCCGGATTGACCCGGCCTACAATGGAAGCCAGACGTTTTCCGGCTATGGCGGTATAGCGGGAATTGTCCCAGAAACGGTCGAGCGAGAGCTTGTTGCCGTTGATGGAGTCTTGCAGAAAGGCTTCCCGCACCAGGTTGGTCAGGGAATCGTAACCGAGCGTTTCAATCGCATCCGTGATGGAAGAAATACGGCAGCCATTGCCGAGGAGCGGGGAATTGGCCATGCGGATGACGATGGCGGAAAATCCCGCGTCCTGACTGACGAGTAAGGCGATCTTCTTGCTGTTGATGGATGTACTCTTCAGTTCTCCCATCAATTGGGTAAGAATGGCCGGGCAAGCCGGGATGCTGACTCCGCGCAGGACTCTGTTTCCGGTTTCGTTCATGTTGTAGAAGTTTTTGTTTGTGTTCAACAAAACGGATTGGCAAAGTCTAGTGTCTGCCTACCGCACATGCCGAGCATAATGTCGCACCCAGGAAGAAAAACCCTTATAAAAGAAGCGTTTATGTCAATATATATAAAAAGGCGCGGAACGGCTGTTTTCACCCTTGCCCGCATCGCCTGAGCGGAGGCATGAATCATGGAATGGTTTGAATCCTGGCTTGAGAAGCTCGTAGGCGGAGATGCCATGACGCTGTTTTCCCTGCACGCGCTGCTGGTTGTATTTGCCATCGTGATTTTCAACGCTGTGGTGCACCGTGTGCTGACCCGGCTCGGCAAGGCGACTCATAAGGCGAATACCTTCTGGGAACTGGCCTTGGCAATGTCCGCCAAGCGTCCGCTATCCGTATTGGCCTGGGTGGTCGGTATCTCGTTTGTCGGCCAGATGGCAAAGACGCAAACGGATGCCGCCATTCTCGCGTTTGTCCATCCCATGCGCGTCATCGGGGTCATCGTTTGCCTGGGCTGGTTCCTGACGGGATTCATCGGCAACGTGAAAGACGCGATCATCCGGCAGCGGCTCGCGCGCGGCACGGAAGTCGACCGGACGACAGCCGACGCAATTGCCCAGCTTTTACGAATCACGGTATGGATCACGACATTTCTGGTCATCCTGCAAAGTTTGGGATTTTCGATCGAGGGGGTGTTGGCGTTCGGCGGTATCGGCGGGATTGCCATCGGTTTTGCCGCCAAGGATTTGCTGGCCAATTTCTTCGGCAGCCTGATGATCTATTTCGACCGCCCGTTTGCCGTCGGCGAATGGATACGTTCGCCGGACAAGCAGATTGAAGGCACGGTCGAAGACATCGGCTGGCGCCTGACCCGCATCCGCACTTTCGACAAGCGCCCCCTGTATGTCCCCAACTCGATATTTACGACCATCACAGTCGAGAACCCGTCGCGGATGAGCCACCGCCGCATCAATGAAACCATCGGCCTGCGCTACGACGACCTTGGCAAGATCAAGGCCATCGTCGGAGACATCCAGACCATGATGTGCGCGCACCCGGAAATCGACCAGAAACAACCCGTGGTCGTGAATTTCGATAAGTTCAACGATTGTTCGCTCGACATCGTGGTGCGCGCGCTCAGCCATGTGACGGCGGGCGCAGAATTCCAGCGTGTCAAGGAGGACATCCTGCTGAATATCGCCGACATCATCAATCGTCACGGCGCGGAAATCGCGTTCCCGACGCGCGTCAACCTCACCCGCCCCCTGCCGCCCGGTTAGCTGCAATGCTCACCTCGCTTATCCCTCTCTCCCGACAAGGGATAGGAGTTGGGGGAGAGGGAAAACCGCAAGGATCGCGCAACGTAGGGCGTACTGCGGTTGACATTCAGCCTCCCCACCATATAATGGTGCGCTTCACTCGAAAAGCGCCCGTAGCTCATCTGGATAGAGTACTTGGCTACGAACCAAGGGGTAGGAGGTTCGAATCCTTCCGGGCGC
>WRJU01000004.1 GCA_009778425.1 Pseudomonadota bacterium | reverse complement strand
ACGCCGAGGTCTTCGTTGAAATTGGCCAGCCCTTTCAGGTAGTAGGCGTAATCGACATCGCTGTGATTGGGATGCAGTTTGATGAACCGTTCGGCGGAGAGGACCGCCAGGTCCGGTTCTCCCGATTTGTAGTAGGCGTAAGCGGTATCGAGTTGCGCCTGTTGGGCGTAACGGCCATAGGGGTAGCGCGCTTCGAGCTTCTCGTATAGCTTGATCGCCTGATCGTAGCCCCCCTTGTCCATCAGGGACTTGGCTTCGGAATAAAGTTTTTGCGCGTCCCAGCCCGCCGTTTCATCTTCGGGGACGCTGCTGCACCCGGCCAGAACCAGGGCAGTGAGCAACGCGGCATGCCGGGCTAACTTTCCCGTTACACTTGCAAGCGTGGAAATCATCGAAAGTTCTCGACTGAATAAATAAAGTGACGAATTATAGCCTTGGCTCAACGAATGCGGGAGGAATCCCCGGCCAGGAGGCCGTAGGCGCGCCGCCAACGGCAGGCGTGATTCCGTCAGCCCATGCCGGGTTGCGCTTGGATCAGGCTCTGGCTCGCCTGTTTCCTCAGTATTCGCGCAGCCGCTTGCAGGCATGGTTGCGCGAAGGGCGTATCCGTGTCGACGGTCAAGTGTTTGATCCCCGCAGAAAAGTGTATGGCGGCGAGCGGCTGGAGATGGAAATCGAGCCGGAGTCTTCCGGGTTGGAAGCGGCGGAGGCCGAAGACATCGCGCTCGCCATCGTTTTCGAGGATGAAGCCCTGCTGGTGCTCGACAAGCCCGCCGGGCTGGTCGTGCATCCGGGCAACGGCAACCGGAACGGAACCTTGATGAATGCTCTGCTGCACCATGCCCCGGCGCTGGCCTCCATCCCGCGCGCGGGCATCGTGCACCGGCTGGACAAGGACACCAGCGGCTTGCTGGTAGTGGCGAAGACACTGACGGCGCAGACCAGCCTGGTTCGGCAGTTGCAGGCGCGCACGGTCGGGCGGCGCTATCTGGCGCTCGTACATGGCGCGCTTGCCCGCAGCGGGGAGATCGACGCGCCGATTGGACGCCACCCGGTGCAGCGCACGAAAATGGCCGTCGTCGGGGGAGGGCGTGTTGCGCTGACCCGCTACGGGATACGCGAGCGCCTGAACGCGGCAACGCTGGTCGAATGTCGGCTGGAGACGGGGCGGACTCACCAGATACGGGTACATATGGCTCATCTCGGCCATCCGCTCGTCGGCGACCCGGTGTATGGGCCGCGCCGCGTCGCCGATTCGCTTCTGGCGGGTTTCAAACGTCAGGCACTGCATGCGTTTTGCCTGGAGTTGCTTCATCCGGCGAGCAATGAGGCCATGCGCTGGGTATCAAAGCTCCCGGAAGATTTTTCCTCCTTGCTGCGCGCCCTCGGCAGCCGCAGCGTAGACGGCATGGACGTGGGCGATGGCTGAACAGGCGTCTTTTCTTGTACCCGACTGGCCCGCGCCGCCCATGGTGCGATCATTGGTGACGACCCGCTGCGGCGGGGTCAGTCAAGCGCCTTATGACGGATTCAATCTGGCTTTGCACGTTGGCGACGATCCGGCGGCGGTTGCCGCCAATCGCGCCCGGTTACGACGGTATGTACCTGCGGAACCGTTCTGGCTCGAACAGGTGCACGGTATCGAAGTCGCACGGCTCCCTCCGTCATCCGCCTTGGACGGAGCCCCCTTCTCTCAAGAGGGGGGCTGTATTCGCGCCGATGCTTCGGTGACGCGGGAAACCGGCGTAGTCTGCGCCATCATGACCGCCGACTGTCTTCCCGTCCTGTTCTGCAACGACGCGGGTACGGTCGTTTCCGCCGCGCACGCGGGCTGGCGCGGTTTGGCTGCCGGTGTGTTGGAAGCGGCGCTTGCCGCAATGGCGGAGGAGGCAGGGCGGGTCATGGCCTGGCTCGGTCCGGCAATCGGTCCTGACGCCTTTGAAGTCGGCGATGAAGTGCGTGAGGCTTTTCTGGCATCCGACCCCGGAGCGGGGGGGGCTTTCAGTCCGCGCGGGAGTGGTGGAAAATGGTTTGCCGATATTTTCATGTTGGCGCGCCGTAGGCTGGTGAGGGCGGGAGTGAGGCGGGAACGGGTCTACGGCGGGGGCGTGTGTACCGTCTCGGAGAGCGGGCGCTTCTACTCCTACCGGCGCGAGGCGGTAACAGGCCGTTTCGCCTCGATGGTCTGGCTCGATGTAGAGGGGCATGTTGCGTTATCATCAACAATGGGGTCGTGATGTCACTCAATGGATGAGCATCAATAGATGAGCATCAATAAATAATCGGCAAGAGCGGACGACACCACGCGATGTTATTCGGGTTCATGGAGGAAAAAATGTCTGACAACACAACGAGTAACGATGGCTTTCAAGCCATGATGCAGGCTGGGCAGGCCATGATGCAGGGCTTTTTCGAGACATTGGCGAAACAGCAGGTCGCCATGCAGGATTCGACGGGCTTGGCCTCAACGAAAATACCCATGCCTGACAATGAAACTCTGACGCGCTTACAGAAAGA
>WRJU01000003.1 GCA_009778425.1 Pseudomonadota bacterium | reverse complement strand
CGTAACCTGCTCTGGGAACCGCTCTGTCTGGCCGCGCTCAACACCCACGCCCATGAAGCCTCGGCTCAAATCTTCGCCAACGTCCTGCGCGACACGCTGGCCGCCACTTCGGCCTCCGCCAGCGAATTGCTGATTCCCCGCGTCGATCTCTCCGAACTCTTTCCCGTCCCGGCGGCAAGATACCTCGCCACCCGGAACGGGAACATTCTCACCGGCAACGCCATTACCGCAATCACTCCGGACAACGCAGGGTTTCGCCTCGTCGGCGCGCCGGGACATCGCATCTGGCCGCAAGTCGTCATTGCCACCGCGCCGCATCACGCCGTCCCCCTGCTCGACTCCACCGGAGCCTGTCCTCAACTCTCAGCCCAAATCGCCGCCCTGCCCTCCGAACCAATCACTACGATCTACCTCGCCTTCGGCTCCGGAGTCGCTTTGCCCGCGCCAATGATCGGCCTGGGCGAAAAACCCGCGCAATGGGCTTTCGACCGAGGCCAATGCGGGGAGCCGGAGGGTCTGATTGCCGCAGTCATCAGCGCGCCCCGCCTTGAGCCGAAAGACCGCGACGCCCCGATTCCTGCCGTCATCAATCAACTCGAAAGCGCGCTTGGCCGCAAACTGCCCGAACCCCAATGGACGCGCGTCATCACCGAAAAACGTGCAACCATTGCCTGCCGTCCCGGCCTTGCCCGCCCCGGCATCGCCACGCCGCTACCCGGCCTTTGGCTGGCGGGCGATTACATCGAGAGCGAATACCCGGCCACGCTGGAATCCGCCGTGCGCGCGGGCGTCCGGTGCGCGCGGGAGATCATGGGCGGAAAAGTTTCATTGCAGGCAGAGGTAAGCAAACAAGGCTCTTAAAATTCCATTGACGGAATACTGTGCCAGAACTACACTTCAGGCATGGTCTGGGATGTCGAGTACACCGATGAATTCGGAGCCTGGTGGGACACACTGACAGCGGAGGAACAAAAATCCTTGGCTGCGTCAGTTGGTTTGCTGGTGGAAAGAGGGCCGCGACTGGGGTTTCCGCACAGCACTGCAATCATGACTTCCCGGCACGAACATATGCGAGAACTGCGAACCCAGACGGGTGGCCGCCCGTTTCGCACGTTATATGCCTTCGATCCGCGCCGCACTGCAATTTTATTGATTGCTGGCGACAAGACAGGTAATGACCGTTGGTATGAGGAATTCGTCCCTGTCGCAGATCGTTTATATGACGATCACCTTGAACAACTCCGGATGGAGGGGCTGATAAATGGCTAAAAAATTCTCAGAACTCGTAGCAAAAATGCCGAAAGAATATCGCGCAGAAGCCGAGGCCATGACACAAAAAATGTTGGCCGAGATGCCCCTTGACGAACTTCGGCGGGCACGCGGCCTCTCGCAGAAGATGTTGGCTGAAGCACTGCATATCCAGCAACCCGCCATTGCCAAACTCGAAAAGCGCACAGACATGTATATATCTACGCTACGTAGTCACATCGAGGCAATGGGCGGCCAGCTTGAAGTCGTAGCACGTTTTCCAGACGGTTCGGTAAAAATCAATACCTTCGGAGACTTGGCTACCGAGGTATAAGAAACTGGGTCTGTGAACACGGGTCTCGCGCAATATCCGTCACTCGTTACGGAGTCAAGCAAGACAAAGCGTAACGGGAAGCCGAAGGCTCCCCAAGACCGTATCAAGGAATCCCCTGCTTTTCAGGCAGGGGCGACTCAAAAACGAGCAGCCACATATTCCTCAATCGCCATACATTACTCCCACCGCCCCAGGCGATAGCCATTCGCGCAGGTTTTCAAGTAGGGCGTCATCGGGTTTCACCCGCCAGGGGTCTCCCAGGGCAAGGTCGCCTTCCGCCTGACCATTGCGGACGCTGACCCGCACGGGACAAACGTCGGCGCGGAAAGGTTCGAGCAAGGCGGACAAACGGTTGATGGCTGTATCAATCGTGCCATTCAAGGCCCTGATGTCCAGCCGCAGGCTCAGGCCACGCGCGAAACGGGCGCGGGCTTCGGAAAAATTCATCAGATGGTCGGCAACGATGCGTAACCCACCGGAAAATTCGTCGTCGCTCGCCTTGCCTTCGATCACAAGCACTTCATCGACGGCAATCTTGTCGCGGCAGGCATCGAGCGTTTCGCTGTACACGGTCACTTCGCGCGGCAGGGTTCCATCGTCGAGCAGAATGAAAGCCATTTTTCCGCGCGCGCCCACCTTGTAGCGCACTTCCATCACGATACCGGCCAGCATGACCGGGTCGCGCGAGGCGGTAAGCTGGGCGAGCGGCTGGCGGACGAAGCGGCGCACTTCGTCCTTGCAGGCGTCGAACGGATGGCCGGAGAGGAAAAATCCGATTGCCAGTTTTTCTTCTTTCAACCGATCGCGTTCCGCCCAAGGGCGTGCCGCGACAAATTCGACCGCAGCACCCGCCGCTTCCGGCAGCGCGTCGAACAACCCACTCTGCATCGCGTTTGCCGCCGCCTGCTCGGCGGCCTCCATTGCCAGGGCA
>WRJU01000002.1 GCA_009778425.1 Pseudomonadota bacterium | reverse complement strand
TACAGGCAAATCGCTGAAACCCTGCCGAAAGGCGAGGAAATGGCGGATTACGTGGTCAGCCTGTCCATTGAGGCCAGAAAATAAGGGGTCTGAATGATGAATAAAAGCAAAGTAAATGAGGCTTTGGCTTGTTTTGCCTGTTCTGGCGAAGGCTTTAACTGCTCTCAGGCCATATATAATAGAGCAGATATTGTTTTCTAATGAAATGGCAGAATAATCTAAACGGTGTTCATCTGTAATTTCTGCCTTACAAACCAAACAACTCTGCCAGCGCCTGCCCCGGTTCTTCCTCGCGCATGAAGCTCTCTCCCACGAGAAAGGCGTACACTTCAGCCGAACGCATGATCGCCACATCTTCCCATGTGCCAATGCCGCTTTCGGTAATGACAATGCGATCAGGCGGGATGCGCGCGCGTAGCTTCAACGTGGTCTCCAACGAAACTTCAAACGAGGAGAGGCTGCGGTTGTTGATGCCGATGAGCGGGGTATCCAGTTGCAGCGCGCGTTCAAGTTCCATGCCGTCGTGGGACTCGACGAGCACAGCCATGCCCAGTTCGTGCGCGATGCCGGTGAACTCCTGCATCCGGGTGTCGGAGAGCGCGGCGGCAATGAGCAGGATGGCGTCGGCTCCCATCGCGCGCGCCTCGAAGACCTGATAGGGGTCGATCAGAAAATCCTTGCGCAAGATGGGAAGCTCGCAAGCAGCACGAGCGGCTTTCAGTGCGTCGTGCGAGCCCTGGAAAAAGGACTCGTCGGTCAATACGGAGAGGCAGGCCGCGCCGTGGGCGGCGTAGGTTTCGGCAATTTCGGCGGGCCGGAAGTTCGCGCGGATCAGTCCCTTGGAAGGACTGGCTTTCTTGATTTCAGCAATGACTGCCGACTGCTTTTTTTCTACCCGGCCACGCAGGGCAGCGGTGAAGTCACGGGTGGGCGCAGCATCCCGCGCCCGCGCCTGCATCTCAACGAAAGGCAGGCGCGCGCGCGCCGTGGTGACTTCCCGGACTTTGACAGCGAGAATTTCTTGAAGAATGTCACCCATTTACGCCTTCGATGCTTTGGTTATAGAGCACGAATTCTTCCATTTTTGCTTTGGCTGCGCCAGAACAAAGTACCGCGTCGGCGCGGGCGATGCCGTCCGCAATGGTATCGGCCACATCGGCGGCATAGAGCGCCACGCCGGAATTGAAAATCACGATGTCACGGGCAGGGCCGGGCTGGTTGTCGAGTACGGCGCGTAGCATTGCCACGGATTGTTCGGTCGTCTCGACCCGGAGGTTGCGGGTTCCGGCCATACGGATGCCGAAATCCTCAGGATGGATGGTGTATTCGGACACTTTGCCGTCCTTCAGTTCGCCGATCATCGTCGCCGCACCCAGGCTGATTTCGTCGACGCCGTCCAGTCCATGCACCACCACAACGTGCTTACTGCCAAGCCGTTCCATCACCCGCACGAGAATGCCCACGAGGTCGGGATGGAACACGCCGATCAGCGCGTTGGGCGCGTCCGCCGGGTTGATGAGCGGCCCTAAGATGTTGAAGATGGTACGCACACCCATTTCCCGCCGCACAGGGGCGATGTTTTTCATCGCGGAATGGAAGTTGGGCGCGAACATGAAGCCCAGCCCCGTGTTGGCGATGCAGTCGGCCACTTGTTCCGCGCCAAACGCGAGGCTGCCCCCAAGCGCTTCGATGGCGTCCGCAGCGCCGGATTTAGAGGACACGCCGCGATTGCCATGCTTGGCGACTCGCGCCCCGGCTGCGGCGATGACAAAGGCGCTGGTAGTAGAGATATTGAAGGTGTGCGAACCGTCACCGCCCGTTCCGACGATGTCGATGAAGTTGTCGTTGGGCGGGGGCACTTTCACCTTGGTCGCCATCTCGCGCAGTACGACAGCCGCAGCGGCAATCTCCCCGATGGTTTCCTTCTTCACCCGCAGTCCGGTCAGGATGGCGGCGGACATGACCGGTGAGAGTTCCCCGGCCATGATCTGACGCATCAGGTCGAGCATTTCGTCATAGAAAATCTCGCGATGCTCGATGGTGCGTTGCAGGGCTTCTTGCGGCGTAATCATGCGTTTTCCTTTGCCTGGTTCAGAAAATTGCGAAAAAGATCATGTCCATGCTCGGAGAGTACGGATTCAGGATGGAACTGTACGCCTTCAACGGCAAATTCCCGATGCCGTAGCCCCATGATTTCACCGTCTTCCACCCAGGCGGTGACTTTGAGGCAATCGGGGAGCGTTGCGCGCTCAACCGCCAGTGAATGGTATCGCGTACAGGTCAGCGGGCAGGGCAAGCCCCGGAATACGCCCATGCCATCGTGCTGCACGGCGGAAAGCTTGCCGTGCATCAAGCGCTTGGCGTGCACCACCTTACCGCCAAAGGCTACGCCAATGGATTGCAAGCCGAGGCAAACGCCCAGGATCGGGATTTTTCCGGCAAACACATGGATTGCCGCGAGCGAAATCCCCGCTTGCGTGGGCGTACACGGGCCGGGGCCAATGACGAG
>WRJU01000001.1 GCA_009778425.1 Pseudomonadota bacterium | reverse complement strand
AAATCGCCGGGTTCGATCCCTTCGCCATCCGGAATGATGACCAGGCCGTCGACATCCGGGGCGTCGCCGGGCGAACGGGCAATCGCGCCTTCCTCTTCGCTGACTTCATCGACCAATACGGTCATTTCGCGCCCGATGCGCGCTTCGAGGCATTGAGTGGAAATGTCTTCCTGGAGTTCCAGCAATTGCTGGCGGCGATCTTCCCGCACATCGTCGGGAACCGCGCCGGACAAAGCATTGGCCGACGCGCCTTCGACCGGGGAGTAAGCGAACGCGCCGACACGGTCGAGCCGCGCTTCTTCGAGGAAACGCAAGAGGTGCTCGAAATCTTCTTCGGTTTCACCGGGGAAGCCGGTAATGAAGGTAGAGCGAATGGTGATGTCCGGGCAGATGGCGCGCCAGCGGCAGATGCGTTCGAGCGCATTTTCGCTGTTCGCGGGCCGCCGCATTGCTTGCAGGATGCGGAGGCTGGCATGCTGGAAAGGCACGTCGAGGTAGGGCAGGATTTTCCCCTCGGCCATGAGTTCGACGATCTTGTCCACGGCGGGGTACGGATACATGTAGTGCAGACGTATCCAGACGCCGAGTTCCCCCAGGGCGTTGGCAAGCTCCAGGAGCCGCGTTTTTATTGGACGCCCGTTCCAGAAGCCGGTACGAAAGCCGAAGTCGAGGCCGTAGGCGGGCGTGTCCTGCGCGATGACGATGATTTCGCGCACACCTGCCGAAACGAGCGTTTCGGCTTCGCGCATCACCTCGTGGATCGGGCGGCTCACCAGCGGACCGCGCAAGGAGGGGATGACGCAAAAGGTACAGCCGTGATTGCAGCCTTCGGAAATTTTCAGGTAGGCATAATGGCGCGGGGTAAGACGGACTCCCTGCTGTGGCACATCCGTATCGCCCGGCATGGGCAGGTAGCAATGCACGGTTCGCATGACTGTTTCAGTGGCATGCGGGCCGATGACCGCCAATACTTGCGGATACGCTTCCCGCACAAATTCAGCGCGCGTGCCGAGGCAGCCGGTCACGATGACCTTGTCGTTCATGGCCAAGGCTTCGCCGATGGCATCAAGCGATTCCTCAATGGCCGCGTCGATAAAACCGCAGGTATTGATGATGACGAGATCGGCATCTTCATTCGATGTCGCAATCTCGTACCCTTCCCCGCAAAGGCGGGTCAGTATCTGTTCGGAATCGACCGTAGCCTTGGGACAACCGAGGCTGACAAAACCCACGCGGGGAAGCTGATCAGAGAATGAAGAACTCATATGCGCTCAATGCCGATAAAACGCCCCGCCACAGGCAAGCCCTTGCCCTTACTTGGACGGTGTCTTTTCACCTTTGCCCGCGTCGCCGCCATAATGAGCCGAGAACTGGTTGGGGAACTGGAAACCCGTGAACATGTTGCGCGTTTGGCTTTCGAGCTGTTCCTGCATCTGCTGGAACATCTTTTTGGATTGTTCCACGTAAGCGCCCATCATGTTCTGCAAGGCAGGCCCCTGGAAACTCATGAATTGCGCCCATAAGTCCTTGCTGATGGAATTGTTGTCGCCATAGATGCCGCGCACCTGCTCCTGCAATTTGTGCTGCATATCTGAAAATGCCTTGATATTGCTTTCAAGATACTTTCCCATCATGCCCTGCATGGCGTGACCGTAGAAACGGATCATGTGGGAGAGCAGGTCGCTGGTAAACATCGGAATACCGCAACTCTCTTCCTCCAGGATGATCTGCAACAGAATGCTGCGGGTGAGGTCTTCACTCGTCTTGGCATCGAGCACCTGGAAATCTTCATGCCCCAACACGAGTTCCTTGACATCGCTAAGGGTGATGTAGGCACTGGTTCGCGTGTCGTAAAGACGGCGGTTGGGGTATTTTTTGATCAGGCGTATTTGCTCGCCCATGTGTGTTCTCCTCGGCTACCGGCTCATCCTTTTGGATAAGATTCTCTGACTGATAATATCTCAAAAAGAAAAACAAACCCCGCCGTATGGCGGGGTTTGCTGCTCGCGGATCGTAAATTCCGATACGCCCTGCGGCTCATTGATAATACAGGCCGCCATTGATGTTGAGCGTGGCGCCTGTGGTAAAGCCGGACAACTCGTTGGCAAGGAAGGCCACGGCAAAGCCGATTTCTTCGGGCTTGGCCAGACGCTTCATCGGAACGGAATCGACGATGCCTTGCAACACGTCTTCGCGGATCGCCATCACCATCTTGGTGGCAACGTAACCCGGAGCGATGGCGTTGACGGTCACGCCCTTGGCGGCCAGTTCCTGGGCAATCGCCTTGGTGAAACCGATCACGCCAGCCTTGGCAGCCGAATAGTTGGCTTGTCCGGCTTGCCCCTTGACGCCGTTGATCGACGAAATGTTGACGATGCGACCCCAACCGCGCTCGGCCATCTTGGCCGACACTTGCTTGGTGACGTTGAACAGGCTGGTCAGGTTGGTATTGATGACCGCGTCCCACTGTTCCCGTTCCATCTTGGCAAACATCTTGTCGCGGGT